>CAYUTB010000170.1:0-3792 GCA_964447425.1 uncultured Candidatus Bathyarchaeia archaeon | reverse complement strand
TCAGTGACTCATACCATTTTGTTAATAAAGACTTTGATTTTTTAGTTTTGGACTCTGTTAATTTAGAAATATCTAAAAAATCGGATTGATCGTTTGAATGTACTGAAAACTTTACTTGTTTGAATAAAAAACTCCCATCAGATAATTTTATTTTGATATCATCTATTGATCCAACATTCTCTGCCTCTAAAACGATCCATTCATATTTATTATTTTATTCAAGAAAATCCACCATCAATTCCAATGCAATAAAGTCTTGATAAGTAAAGCCACTCCTCAAAGTTCCAGCCTTACTATAAATTGAAGACATCAAAGGTATCTACCTTCATACAATAATAAAAAATATTCAATGTTGAAAGTAATAACAGCCTCAATTCAATGAGTATTTGCGGGATATTCCAGGAATATTTTTATCAAAATGATGCGTTCCTTGCTTTATGCTATACTTTACTTATGGTAGCTTCATGGATATCAATAACCTGAAGAAACACACACCAAGCGCTAAATTCGTCTGCAAGGCGATGATCCCCAACTGGGAAGTCCAGTACAACTACTACAGCAACAACTACAAAGGCGGATGCACAGGCATCGAACCAGCCATCAACAAACTCGTAAGAGGCGCAGTCTACGAAATCCCACCAAACGAAATAGAACACCTAGACACAATAGAAGGCATACCTCAAGGCACCTACTACAGACACCCAATCATGGTCATAAGCGAAGCCGGCGAACCCATGCTAGCCCACGTCTACCGAACAACAAACCCACGCGGACCATTCAAACCCACACGAAAATACCTAACATACATGCTAGACGGCGCAAAAACCCTAGGACTACCAGAAGAATACATCAAAACCCTCACAGTAGAAACCATAGACTAATCAGACTAAAAGCCCCAAAACGCCTTATTTTCAAGAAAACATCGCCCTAGAAAATGCTTGTTACATGAAACTTGGATCACAGCATTTTCGGGGACACGTTTTTATGTATGCGTTTGCCTTGTTTTGTATGCAGGTGTTTTCTTGGCAAAGACGCGGAATTTAACCGTCAGAGTAGACGAAGACATATACCGAGAGATAGAGGAGACCGCGGACCTTGAAAACGTCGACAAGTCTACAGTGGCACGCGGATTATTAGAGACGGGGATTAAAGAAGCAAAAAAGCGTAGAGGGATCGAGCAGTACCGCGCCGGCTCCACAACGTTATGGAAGGCAGCAGAGGTTGCGGGCGTCTCTCTCCGCGAGATGATGAACTTGATTGTTGAGGCCAGGATTCCCATGCACATCACACCCGATGATGTCGAGTTAGCCTGGAGAGAGGCATTTGAGTGATAAGCCAATCTATGTCTTGGATGCGACGCCTCTAATTCATCTAGCAAAGATAGGAAAGCTAGGGCTGGTGTCAAGGGTCTGTGACCCGGTTATAGTAGAGGGGGTATATGAAGAGACGAGGCTTGGAGGTCACCCCGATGCGCTGATCATAGAAGACCTTGTGTCACAGGGTTTTATCCGAGTCTATAAGGTGAAGGATAATGCGTTTGTAGATGCTTTATTGAGGTCCCCCGGGGTTCACAGGGGTGAAGCTGAAACGTTAGCTGCCTCCAAGTTACTAGGAGGCTTAGCCGTTGTCGATGACGCAGAGGCAAGGGCAGTTGCAGCGGTATACGGGGTTAAAGTTGCGTCAGGCACCATTTTTCTACTCTTCAAGTTTCTCGCATCCGGGATAATCGAGGTTGCTGAAGCAGATGATATGCTTACACAGCTAGTTGAACATGGACTGTACTTAGACCCAAGAACGCTTCTCAGGGCAAAAGAGTTGATTAATGGGTATAAGAAGACAACATAAACCGTCAACAAGAACGCCATAAATTCTATGAAGCGCCGTCTACGAGACCCCCAAGACGCCATGGAACACCCGGACACCATAGAAAGCGTACCAAACGGCACCTACTACAGACACCCAATAATGGTCAAATCAGAGCAAGCGAACCCATGCTAGCCCACGCGGACCATTCAAACCCACAAGAAAATACCTAACCCACATACTGAAAGACACAAAAACCCTAGGACAACCAGAAGAACACATCGAAGGCCTCCAGTAGAATAGACCAAACACTAGAGACTTCAACTTGTAGTATTCGCTACAAGTTGCGGGGGTAGTATTGACTTCCCTTTGTAGAAGGTTTGATCCTTTTTCATGTCACCTATAGTATTGACTACAGGTTGAAATCCAGATAGGGGGGAGGGGGGGTCACCCCACAAACCCATAAAACATCTTCTTCTCAAGAAACCAACCCCAGAATGGACCAGATCAAAACAAATCATATACATAAACGTACACAACCACCGGAGAATCCAGCACAAATAACACCAATTCACACCAAATAAAAAACCCAAAAGTTACCTCCAGCTGTTACCAAAAACACCCCGTTTATATCCCACACCACATAAAACAATTCGAAGTGAAGCTACAAGACACCATCCTCACCGCCTTCCAAGGACTAAACGAACGCAAATTCAGACTAGCCCTAAACATACTAGGCATACTAATCGGATGCGCAGCAGTCACAGGCCTCATCAGCATCACACAAGGCCTAACCATAGAAGTAAGCAGCCAACTCGACATGTTCGGACCCACCAACATCATGGTAATCCCATACGAGATAAGACGAGGAAGAGGACTCATAGGAGACAGCTTCAACTGGAGAGACGTCCAGATCATGGAACGAATCCCCAACGTCAAATACATTGCCCCCATCGTAAGCAACCAGTATGCATCCTACACGATACGTGGAAAAACCTACACAGCATCAATATTCGGAGTCACACCAGTCTACTTCGAGATCTTCAGCAGCTTCAAGATCGAAGACGGCAGAAAACTCATCCAAAGCGACACAGGCTCAGTAGTCATCGGACACCTACTCGCCCAGCCCAACAAAGACGAAGACCCCATACTAGAAGTAGGAGACAGAATAACCCTCAACTTCTACGTCGGAGGAGAACCCCGGCAAGCCACATTCAGAATCGTAGGCATACTGGAGGAAATAGGAGGCACATTCGGCTCAGAAGACGACAGAAGCCTCATGATGCCCTTCAGGGACGCCCAGACCACCTTCGAGACAGGAAGCAAAGTAGACTTTGTCTCAATACAGGTAAACAAGATGGAGAACATCGACTCCGTGGTCGAGGACATCAAAAACAAATTCGAAAACAAGGTAATGGTCATGAGCTTTGACCAGATAAAGGAACAAGTAGGCCAGGTACTCGGCACCATAGAGGCAGTCCTAGGAGGCATCGCAGCCATCAGCCTCCTCGTAGCGGGAGTCAGCATAGTAAACACCATGACCATAAGCGTCATGGAACGCACCCGCGAGATAGGCATACTAAAAGCCATAGGCAGCAAGAGCAATGAGATACTCCTATTATTCATCACAGAGGCAACCATAACAGGCCTCGTAGGAGGCATACTGGGAGCAATAGCAGGCTTCACCGCAGGCATACTTGTAGGCAACTACATCGGGTTACCAGTATCAATCTCAACCAGCCTCGGATTACTCGTAGTAGGCTTCGCAGTGATAACAAGCGTACTCGCAGGGCTATACCCTAGCTGGCAGGCAGCCAACCTACACCCAGTAGAGGCACTGCGCTACGAATAAAGATGAAAAATCCCACCCCGATAATAATTCATCTGGGTTTAAACCAGTAAAACGGGTTAGAATTGATCACGGTAATAGAAAAAAGCCGTAAGAGACCGCGTTTTTACTTTAGAGCCCCGGCTATTTCAGCATCGGAA
>CAYUTB010000169.1:1691-3811 GCA_964447425.1 uncultured Candidatus Bathyarchaeia archaeon | reverse complement strand
AACTGCACTGTATGCAGACTGCTTGATCATGACAGCTCCATACACCATAGTGCTTGTTGCGCCGCCTGTGAGTGCCATCTGTGCGTTCAAGTAGCTTCCACTGGTTAGCTGAGTCGGTGTCGTGGCTGATAATGACCCATCCAGAACCTCTATCAAAGTTGCAGAGTAAAGCGTCATCGTTGCAGCGTCATCTAGTGCGAGTAAGATATAATCACCAGATGTAGGTGCTACCAGTGTACTCGAGTAATCTCCGCTAGCATTTAATTTAGTTGTTACAAGACTTTGAACATTAGGATTTGCGGTTTTGATCAGATCCTCGAATGCTGCTCTGTTTCCTCTGTATAGTTCTGAGGCCGCGGACTCGTAGGCGAGTGGATCAGTGACATTGATCAATCTTATCTCCACTGGGTAACCATCTAGGGAGACAGGCCCCCTGAGTGTATAGGTTATTGTGTTCCCGGGAGCATATACGGGGTGAGTTGTAAATGGATAAATCACTGAGTCACCTACGAAACTGGTGTCCGTATCGATCTCAACAAGTTTATCCTTCGTATAATTAATTCCAGGAATACCATTGTAGGTTAAGCTGAGATACGGGAGCTGTATCGAAGTGCCTCCGGATAACTCGATCCAGTTACCGGAAGTAGCGCTCCCTGTATGTGTGGCGAATCTGTATTCCTTGCCATCTACTATTACTAGCAACGGGAAATCCGATGGATCGCCAATGCCATACGCGAATACCCCTGCGAACAATGATGAAAACAGTATAACTGTTAAAATACACGCCAAGCTGCGTGACACCTGCTTTTTAACCATAATGAAACCTTCCTATCACAATGTATTAAACATAGTTATTATATTTATCTGATTCTTTAATGGAGAAAATCAAAATATGATAAAAATTATAGAGAAAACCAAGCGATAAAGGTCTAATTATAAACCAAAATAGACATACACTATTTTTCGGTCATCATGCGTCAAGGAACTTGAATAAAACGGAAAAATACAAGATAGGAAAGCAAGACCAATATACCAAATCAATAACAATATCCTCAGATTGAAGGCATTACTACTCGTCGGAGGCCAAGCAACACGCCTAAGACCCCTCAGCATACACCGCCCAAAATGCCTATTCCCACTCAACAACAAACCCATAATAGACTACCTCCTAGAGAACCTAGCAGAAACAGGCTGCACCGAGGCAGTCCTAGCAGTCAACAACCTAGCCGATCAAATTGAGACCTATCTGGGACCAGAAAAATACGGGATCAAGCTACGCTACAGCTACGAGGAAACACCCCTCGGCACAGGTGGACCAGTAAAACTAGTCGAGAAAATGCTTCGAGATGATGACTTTCTCGTCTTGAACGGGGACATACTCAGCTTCATCAACTACAAGGAGCTCATGGAAAAACACCTAGAGAAGGGCTCTACCGCCACCCTGACCCTGAAACAGGCCGAAGATCCCACAAGATACGGAGTAGTAAAATTCGGTGATAACAGCACTATAGCAGAATTCATTGAGAAGCCAACAATGGAACAGGCGCCCAGTGACTGGATCAACGCAGGCTGCTACGCGTTAAGCCCAGAGATACTCGACACCATACCCTCAGGCAAGGTGTCTCTTGAGCGGGAGATATTCCCCAAGCTAGCAGCAGAGGGACAGCTCAACGCCTACCGGTACCATGGGGAATGGATCGACATCGGGGTACCAGAGGACTATCTTAAAGCAGACAAGATGATGAGGAATGGGCCTGCATCTATCGGTGAACACACTGTTATTGGTACCAATACAAGAGTGGTAGATAGCATAGTATGGGAGAACACCTCAATCGGTAAAAACACCCACATCAAAGACACAATAATTGCGAACAACAGCACCATCGGAGACAACGTAAGAATCCAAGGCGCGGTAATAGCGATTAACGTCACCATAGAAAACAACATCACCATAAACACAGCCAAGATCTGGCCAAACACCCACATAGAAACCAGCATCACAAAACCAAACCAAGAAATCCGATAACTAGAAAAAAGACACCCTAACTAATCAGAAAAAAAGCCACATATTAAAACCACATCATCAAAACAAGCACAATAAATACAACCAAACAAACAAT
>CAYUTB010000169.1:0-1591 GCA_964447425.1 uncultured Candidatus Bathyarchaeia archaeon | reverse complement strand
CATATTAAAACCACATCATCAAAACAAGCACAATAAATACAACCAAACAAACAATACACAAGAGGAAAAACCATGACAGTAACCATCCCCGAGACCAGCATCAACCAAATCATCGACAAACTCGACCAAGTCAAACTCGAACTAATGAGACTCAGAGCCACACTCATCCCCGAGGAGGAACCCACCCCAGAGCTTAAAAAAGCCCTAGAAGAGGCGAGAAACGAATACAAAGAAGGCTCAACAGTAACCCTCGAAAAACTCCTCAAAGAACTGGGCTGAGCCCATATGTTCCACATGCTCAGCCAAACGACTCCCCCAACACATTAAAACTCAGATAACGGAGCTACTCCTTGCATTAAGGGAGAACCCAAACCCAGCAGAGTACTACGACGTCAAGAAGCTCAAAGAAGAAAAAGACATTTTTAGAGTTAGACTCGGAGACATCAGAGTAGTCTACGATATCGACTGGCATGAAAAAATCATCAAAATCTTCGTAATTGATCACCGCGGAAAAGCATACTCAACATAAATCAGTTACAAATCCTCTTACACAGTATACGCGTTCTTCAGATGTCTAAGATCCAATAGCAACGTCATTAAGGACGCAGTAAAAGCATACAACGTCAGAATAGACAACAACATCACCATACCACAGGGCACCAAAACATGACCCAATACCCACATAGAAACCAGCATAACGAAACCCAACTTAGATCAAATAATTGGTACCAATTAACAGAACACACACACGCCTCCACACTCAGCTCCAAAACCTAACCACAACAGACCCAGACACCTTGAAGCTCTTCATACTACTAAGGAGATTCCACAGACACCAAACAGGACCACCAGCATACCCAGAAATAACCACCGAAACAATAACGCAGCTACTCCACGAAACAGGTTACCTCTACACGGAAGAATACAGATAAATCAACAACATCAACACAATAAACAGAACCCCTCGCTAAGTGCAATTAAACAGGTTATTAGTATCTTCAGAATGAAGTGTGTTAATCAGGAAGATATAGGACGCTTATAGTTTCGAGATTATTTGTCTGGATAAGTAGGGTCTAACTTAGCGGATAATCTGTCTTATTTTTGCCATTGGATTTCCCATTGTTGGAGTTGTTTCCTGGCTCAGTTTTACCGTTGTTGGATTTGTCATTACCATTTCCATTGTTCGAGTTGTTGTTAGCCTCGGAGTTCCCATTACCTGATTTATCCCCTGGCTCAGTGTTTCCATTGTTGGAGTTGCTATTAGCCCCGGAGTTCCCAGTACCTGATTTATCCCCTGGCTCAGTGTTACCGTTGTTTGAGCTGCTGTTCTCGGAGTTGGTATTGCCTGAGTTGTTTCCTGGCTCAGTGTTACCGTTATTGGTACCTGAGTTGCCGTTGTTGGAGTTACCATCGCCGTTGCCTGAGTTGGTCTGGTTATCGTTCTTGTTGTCTTCGTTGTCATTTTCCTTTTGCTCTTTCTCCACCTTTTCCTTATTGGCCCGCCCGTTCATTACCTCGAATTTTCTCACCGTCTTAGACTCATTCTTGTCACTCAGGTAATCAATGTCATCCTTAAAGGACCCAAGATCGG
>CAYUTB010000168.1:0-3824 GCA_964447425.1 uncultured Candidatus Bathyarchaeia archaeon | reverse complement strand
TAGTCGTAGCCGCTAATCTCTCTATACCCCGCCTAGTACAAGTAATCATAGACGAGGGCGTAGCAAACCAAGATATGAATATAATCATTAGAACAAGTCTCCTCATGATAGCGGCAAGCATACTAAGCGCTTTATTCATGACAGGCAACACAATCCTAGCGATAAAAGCATCAAGAGGATTCGAAGCTGACTTCCGGGACGCCATCTTCACAAAGATACAGACATATAGCTTCGGAAACCTGGACGAGTTCACAACAGGGCAACTATTGACACGGTTGACAAGCGACCTAAACCAAGTAAGACTGATAATAACCATGAGCCTCCGTATGTTCACTAGAATGCCCCTTACATTCATAGGCAGTATAGCCCTCATGTGGATCACAAACCCCCAGTTATCATTGATAATGGTGGTCCTTTTACCGATCACACTAATCTTAGTATACGCCTTCATCAGAATATCGCAGCCCTTATTCACAAAAGTACAGGAGAAAGTAGACTATCTAAACCAAGTCATGCAGGAAAACCTCACAGGGATAAGAGTCGTTAAAGCGTTTGTCAGGAGAGATCATGAAAACGGTCGGTTTGAAAAAGCGAACGATGAACTTTATGGGGCTTCATTAAGAATCACTAGAAGCCTAAGCTTCTTTATGCCATTCATAACTACACTGTTAAACCTGGGCACTGTGGCGGTGCTCTATTTTGGTGGAATACAGGTTTTCAGGGGAACAAGCAGTGTCGGGGAGATAATGGCTTTCATTAACTACCTGTCCAGCGCCATGTTTAGCGTTATAATGCTTGGCTCTATGGCAGGCCAGACATCAGCAGCCGAAGCCTCAGCCAAAAGAATATTTCAAGTCCTCGATGAAGAACCAAAGATAAAGGAAAAGCCAGAGGCAGTAAAGCTGGAAAACGTAGATGGCCGGGTAGTGTTTGAGGATGTGGAGTTCTCATACAGTGAAAACGGCGGGTTACCTGTCTTGTCGCATATAAACTTCGTAGCTGAGCCAGGTGAGACCGTCGCTATTTTAGGTGCCACTGGTTCTGGTAAGAGTACATTGGTTCACCTCATACCTCGGTTCTATGATGTAACTGATGGTAGAATAACCATCGACGGATTGGATGTAAGAGAGTTAACGTTAGAGACTTTAAGAAAAGCGGTTGGGATCAGTCTACAGGAAACTATTCTATTTAGCGGCACCATACGCGACAACATTAAATATGGACGCCCTAGTGCCTCAGAAGAGGAAGTAGTTGAGGCTGCTAAAGCCGCCCAAGCCCACGATTTTATAATGGGGTTCCAAGACGGCTATGATACCATTGTAGGTCAGCGAGGGGTGAATCTGAGTGGTGGCCAGAAACAAAGGATAGCAATAGCCAGAGTGCTTCTCGTCAAGCCAAAGATTTTGATACTTGATGATAGCACCAGCTCGGTGGATGTTGAGACTGAGATAAAGATAGAGGAAGCCTTAGAGCGGATGATGAAGGACAGCACTAACATAGTTATCGCCCAGCGAATAAGCACAGTACTCAACGCGGACAAGATACTGATTTTAGAGAATGGGCGTATAGCTGATATTGGCAATCATAGAGAGCTTATGGAGTCTAGCCCAATATATCGTGAGATTTATGATAGTCAGCTTGGGGGAGGGGTTCAGCTGTGAGTAGAGATCAGCAGGAAACGCCCAAAGATCAGCCACGACTAATGCGCGGTCCCGGGAGTATGGGGACCGTTGAAAAAGCTAAGGACCCGAGAGGAGCCCTGAAAAGGCTAATAGGGTATCTTGGCGAGTACAGAGACTCCATAACTTTAGCCATAACGTTCACGACAATAAGTACTCTGCTCAACCTCGCCGCACCATACCTCATAGGAGTTGCAATAGATCAGTATATTATACCCAGAAACTGGGACGGACTGGTCACAATATGCGCCCTGATTGTAGGTGTATATCTGTTTTCGTCCCTCATGGACATTGTCGTCGGTTGGATTATGGCTGATGTTAGCCAAAAAAGCTTAAAAAAGCTCAGAAAAAACCTGTTCGAACACATACAGACTCTGAGTCTAAGGTTCTTCGATAACACATCTTCAGGAGACCTCATGAGTCGTCTAACCAATGATATCGACGCCATTGGGACAGTTCTGAGTCAGAACCTTACAGAGATTACGAGAAGCACATTAATCATCGTGGGGATCGTGATAGCCATGTTCTTGCTAAACACGTGGCTCGCCTTAGCGAGTCTCATTGTGTTCCCCATTATGGTGATCTTCACAGCCCAGATTGGTAAAAGAGCAAGATCCCGTTTCAGAGACCTACAGCAGAATATGGGACGGCTGAATGGAGTTATGCAAGAATCCATCACCGGACAAAAAGCAGTAATCTCTTTCTGGCAGCAGGGCTCAGTAACTAAAAAGTTCAGAAAAAACAACGCCGATGTAAGAGAGGCAGGTACCCGGGCTGAGACTTATGCTATGCTGGTTCCACCATTGGTAGGTATACTGAGTAATGCTAACATCGCGATAGTAGCGGGGGTAGGGGCTTGGATGGCGTTAAATGGATTAGCAACCATTGGAATAATTAGTGTATTTATAGCCTATAGCCAAAAATTCGCAGACCCTCTAAGACAGTTTTCAAACCTCTATAATAGCCTACAATCAGCCCTAGCGGGAGCAGAAAGAGTGTTTGAAATCATGGATGTAACGCCTGAGATCGAAGACGCCCCAGATGCCTTGGCAGTCGATAAATTCGAGGGCGAGGTCATTTTCCATGATGTCGAGTTCAGCTATGTGCCACATGAAAAGGTTATTAACAATATGAGTTTTAAGGCAGAGCCTGGGCAGATGGTGGCTATTGTGGGGCCAACAGGTGCAGGAAAGACAACTATGGTGAACATTTTGTCCAGGTTTTACGATATTCAAGCTGGCTCTATCTCTATAGATGACAGGAACATCATAGACATCAAAAAGGATGATCTGCGTAGTCAGCTTGGAGTAGTTCTTCAGGATGTGTTCCTTTTCAGTGGAACAGTTATGGATAACATTCGATATGGTAGATTAGACGCTACCGATGAAGAGGTATTGGAGGCGGCGAGATTGGCTAATGCTGACAGCTTCATTAAACGGCTTCCCAACGGATACGAGACTGTATTAAGCGAACGCGCTGGTAATCTTAGTCAGGGGCAGAGGCAGTTGTTAAGTATCGCTAGGGCTATTCTCGCAGATCCTAGTATATTGATTCTTGATGAAGCTACTAGTAGCGTTGATACTAGGACTGAGATTCAGATACAGGAGGCGTTACATAGGCTTATGGAGGGTCGCACTAGCTTTGTGATTGCTCATAGGTTGAGCACTATTAGGAATGCGGATGCTGTGTTGGTTATTAACCATGGCGAGATAGTTGAAAGAGGAACTCATGAGGAGCTACTTGAACAGAGGGGCTTCTATTATAACCTGTACATGAGTCAGTTTAAGGGAACTATTGATGATGTGGATTTTGTGTATATTAAACCCGTAGAACGTACAGAGCCTTCTCAGCCTCAAAGAGGCTTTATGTCTCGTATGGGTGGAGGAGGGATGGGGGGCGGTTCTAATCCTGAGATGATGCTTCAGAGAGCATTGGAGATTATTAATATCTTTAAAGAAAGTGGAGCTGTTTCTGTTGAGTCAGCTAAGACATTAGGTGAATTGGATTTGCCTCCATATTTCTCTAGGATATTGCAGAACCGGTTAGGACCTTTTGGCGTGATAGTTGAAAAAGATGGTTACTTTTATCTCGTTGAAGGTAATATAGAAAAATTATAGGAAATGCCTCTCCTTTCTTCTTTCATTA
>CAYUTB010000167.1:0-3909 GCA_964447425.1 uncultured Candidatus Bathyarchaeia archaeon | reverse complement strand
ACCGCCTACTTGGTGTGAGGCTTGACTCCGGGGAATTGGAGGGGCTCGCTGGGCGAGTCAGGGGCATCCTCGACGCTGAGGGTTTAGATTATGTGAAGATAGTACTCAGCAGCGACTTGAATGAGTACAAGATCGATGGCTACACTCGGGATGGAGCCCCCGTGGACTATTATGGAGTGGGCACCGAGATGATCACAGCCAAGCCCGTGGCTTCATTATCTGGGGTCTATAAGCTGGTCGAGGATAATCTGGGGCCCAGAATCAAGCTCTCGGAGAGCAAGAGAACGTATCCGGGGCGGAAACAGGTTTGCCGGGTCATGGATGGCAACCAGTACCTGTATGATGTATTGGAGCTTGAGGGTGAGCCCATGGAGGGCGTGCCCCTTCTCACCGAAGCAGTCAGGGGTGGGAAAATGACTCGGGAGAAGCTGCCATTGAAGGATATTCGGACCTATAGCATGGATTGTGTCTCCCATCTGCCTTCTGAGGCGAAGGCTCTGCGTGTGAAGG
Organism: uncultured Candidatus Bathyarchaeia archaeon; assembly: GCA_964447425.1. Classification (GTDB taxonomy): domain Archaea; phylum Thermoproteota; class Bathyarchaeia; order TCS64; family TCS64; genus RBG-16-57-9. The sequence continues at coordinate 3,399 of CAYUTB010000167.1, read as the reverse complement.
CGCCGTATGAGTTGAGGATCGGCCCTGGGCTTCAGAGGCTCACGGAGACGCTGGTTAACCGATACATGAATGGGGGATGAGTGTGATGGGTGATGTGGTTTTCTGGGATGTAGATACCCAGAACGACTTCATAGAGCCCAAGGGGAGGCTCTATGTTTCAGGCGCCGAGGGTCTCAGAAATAATCTACGTCATCTTACAAGGCTGGGAGCCGAGAAGGCACGTCTATGTGGGTCTGTGGATGCTCATAGACCAGATGACCCCGAGTTCTCTGATTGGCCTGTGCACTGTGTCTATGGTACCCGGGGGCAGCTTAAAGTCACTGAGACCCTTGTGGATGGTACACTATTTGTGCCATCGATTAGGCTGGCTGATAGTCAGTTATCTGAGGCGGTGGCTTATTCTGGTCAGGTTATTTTTGAGAAACAGGGAACTGATGTGAGGGGTAACCCCAATGTGAAGCCTTTCATGGAGTTGGTTAAGCCTGATCTGGTTGTGGTCTATGGTGTGGTCTCGGAGATATGTGTGAATCATGCAGTTGATTTCCTCGGCCGTGAACTCGGGCTCAGGACAGTGGTTGTGGGTGACGCCGTAAAGGAGCTTGATAAGTCCAAGGCTGACATGTGCTGGGTTGAGTGGAAGAGATACGGTGTTGAGGAGGTCTGCGCAGCTGAGGTTGAAGCCCTTCTGGTTGAGTTATGATTTGTCGATGATGAAGATAGCCCAAGGTTGACACGTGCATATGCTGAAGGAGTCTTCTTCAATTCATGCATCTATCAGCTATGTTGAGTAGCTGAAGCCTGTTGGTCTAAATTCTTAACTAGAGTAGAAAGCCACTATATTGTGGTGATTCATTGCCATCAGCACTCAAAGGTCTCAAAGTAGTCGACCTCTCACAGCACCTCGCCGGTCCCTTCTGCACCATGCTGTTAGCAGATATGGGCGCCGAGGTCTTCAAGATAGAACCCAGTTGGGGTGACGCATCCAGAACATCCCCCCAGTACCCAACTGTTGAGGGGCAGAGCAGCTACTTTATGCATGTAAACCGAAACAAGAAAAGCATAGTTCTTGACCTGAAATCCGAGAAGGGAATACGGGCTCTGAAGGAGCTCGTCAAGATATCGGATGTCGTGGTTGAGAACTTCAGGGCAGGCGTCATGGACAGACTTGGCATAGGATACGAGTCCCTGCGAGAGATTAATCCGGGTATTATCTATGCATCTATCTCGGGTTTTGGGCAAGAGGGACCATACGTAAAACGGCCCTCATTCGATATAATCGCTCAAGCTATGAGTGGCTGGATGTGGCTCAACAGCCGCGAGACCCGGGGGCTGAACAGCGGGGCTTCCTTTGAACCGAGTTGTCTCGCGGGCAGTCCCGGTGATACCGTGCCGGGGCTCTTCTGCGCGTTAAGCATACTCGCTGCGTTGCGGTATCGGGACGTGTCTGGGGTGGGTCAGAGAATCGACATCGCTCAGACTGATTCCTTGATGACCCTCTCAGGGTTGGCGTTGATCCGTACACTGTACACGGATTCGGATGCCGATGAGCGTGCGCGTAAGCCCTCAGCCAGTATTCACGGTGTTTATGAGGCAAAAGACGGTTACACCGCGATCCGTGTTGTGGGTGAAAACGCCGTAGTGTCTGTGGCCGAGACCCTTGGAGTTGATCCATCCGAGATCAAATCCTCTTCACCTGTATTGAAGAAGTGGTTTAAGGAGAGGACGCGGAGCGAGATATCTGATCTTCTATCTGATAAGGTTCCATGCGCCCCCGTTCTCACGGACAGGGAGCTGATCAGTGATCCTAATGTCATGGAGCGTGAGATGATCGTTGAAATGCCGCACCCGAAGGGGTTCACGTATCGTACCATCGCCACCGGGATCAAGTTCAGCGAGACCCCAGTAGCCATTGAGGCGCTGCCACCGTTGCTGGGGGCGGATAGCGTTGAGGTGCTCAAGCGTCTTGGATACACTGACGCTGAGATTAAACAACTCATCGATGAGGGAGTAACGCAGACTGATGCGTAGCCTTCAGGCAATATGATAAATCATCAAGCCTTACTCTTCTATTCATGAAATCCAACTCACATAAACAATTAGTGAGACGTAGCTCAATGATTTTCCCGATTAATGTCCCTCGTTTCGTTGAGAAGGCTTCAACACGGGGCGCGGACTGCATCATAATGGATCTTGAGGACTCGGTTCCAACCACAGAGAAGAGCACTGCCAGAGCACTCGTCAAGGAATGCATCCCCCTCGTCGGGAGAGGTGGCGGTGATATCGCCGTCAGGATCAACGCCCCCATAAAGGAGGCTAAAATGGATTTGGAGGCATCTATCTGGCCGGGTCTCACATGCGTCGCTTTGCCGAAGGCAGAGTCAGGGGAAGAGATCAGGGTAAGAGATAAAATAATCACGGAGCTGGAGACGCGGAGAGGAATCGAGGTGGGGTCGATTCAGATAGCCGTCGCTGTCGAGACGGCTCTGGGCGTCGTCCGGGCTTTCGAGATCGCCTCAGCGAGCTCTAGGGTCGTTACTCTCGGCGTTGGTGCCGAGGATCTTACGCAGGAGATGGGGGTACAGACTACTAAGGAGGGGCAGGAGCTCTGGTATGCGCGTTCTAAGGTGTTGATGGATGCCTACGCTGCGGGGGTTCAGCCGATGGGGCTTGTGGGTGTCGAGCCATTCACTTGGCGTGAGCCCGAGAAAGCCTTGGATGCCGCGATAAACTCCCGTAGGCTTGGCTATAAGGGTGCCCAGTCGATACATCCTGCCCCGATCCCCTATCTTAATCAAGGGTTCAGTATACCTTCCGCTGAGGTGTTGCAGATGAGAAAGGAACTGGACGCATTTGAGGCTGGGCTACTTGAGGGCACTGCGTCTGTCAATGTGGATGGGAGAATGATTGACATAGCCTCCGCTGAGAGGTGCAGGAGGATTCTGGAGAGGGCTGATGCGGTCGATGCGATGGATCGGAGAAAGAATGAGGCGCTGAAAGACCCTGAATGTGTTGAGGAAATGCTCAGGGCAGCGATTATGAGAATCTAACTACTCGGACCCGTTTTCAGGCAACTCCGATAATGGACTTGGCTACTCCCCTTAGGTCTGAGTATAATATCATCTGCTGTTGACCTTGTTAATTGCTTATATGCTGAATGAAGCTGAAAGATGCATTCTGAAGGAGGCTTACTCCAGTAGGAGCGCGCACAATTAATACCTCATATTTCTTTAAAGGCTTCTCCATTTCAGGTTTTAGTGAACTCTTGATCAACAGGATTTATGTTAAGTGAATAATTAATATTAAATGAAGATTGGCTCATTTTAATATTATTTCAAGTGAATATACTTGTTACATGAGGCAGGGGAAATTGAATCTCCGCGCTTAAAGTAATTCTTGAAT
>CAYUTB010000166.1:0-3916 GCA_964447425.1 uncultured Candidatus Bathyarchaeia archaeon | reverse complement strand
TTATGGATTCGATGAGTTCCTCTATTTTCTTCACAGCGTATGGAGTGTTTTTGCTGATTTTCAGGCTCTGCATAACTGCCTCGGTTTCGAGTTGGACTGGGATATCATCGATTATATTCATGGGTGTGCCTCAGGGTTCCATTCTTCTATTCATTGTTTTGATATTAAGAATTGCTTACAGCATCGCTTTTGGCCGCGGAAATATATGCTTACTAGGGAGCTTTTTGTCATATATCAGCACATGATCTGGAGGGTCTGGGCATGGTTTCACTGATAGAAGCCTGTTTATGACTCTGATCTTCAACCCCCCTCGTCAAACCGTTGAGTGCGCATTACTCATGATCAGGTACTAACGATACTGAATTCTAAGCATCGTTCTTGCGAACCCCATAATAACAAAACATAGCCCAGACCTAACTGAGCATCATGATACTTTCAACAAAAGAAAAAACCATCCTAGGCTCAGGCGCAGCCCTAGTAATAATCGCCATAGTGCTACAATACACCGCGGCACCAGTAGCCCCGGTGAACACGGGCTCTATTACCGCAGGGGATGGGATCAATGTAACTCTTCTATCAAACGCAGGCATCATGATAGAGGCAGGGGACATGAGGATCTACGTCGACCCCATAGATCTCCCCCAAGAGTACAGGGATTACCCAGCCGACGCCGTTCTCATAACCCATGATCACGGTGACCACTACCAGTACACAACGATTAACATGCTCCAGAAAGAGGGCACAGTAAACGTCTTCCCGGCGATAATGGACTCAGAGATAGCCCGCCACGATGGCGTAGGCGTCACACCGGGGGATGAGTTTGAGATAGGTGATGTCAAGGTTACCGCCTACTACATGTACACTCTGAGCCCAGATGGCGTTATCCCCGCCAGCCACCCAAGGGAGAGCCAATATACCAGCTACATCATCGATATAGACGGCTTCACCATATTCCACGCGGGCGACTCCAAGAACATCCCTGAGTACACTGAGCTAACCGAATCCATCAACGTAGCGTGTCTGCCTCTTGGACCCGGATGCCAGACCATGTGCGATACCGAGGTAGTTGATGTCGTCCGGGTAATCCAGCCAGACTACTTCATCCCCATCCACTACACAGAGGACAGTTATAATCAATTCAACAGAATCTACAAACGATCAGTGGAATCAGCGGACTGTACAGTATGCATGCTAGAACAATATGCATCACAGGTCTTCGAGACAGAGTAGACTCAATGTTTTCCAGAATCTAGGTAAACGGGTTCTGGCTTCCTACTCTAAGATGTTAGCCTTATTCATTTGCCCCTATGATATTGGCTGCAGAGGTCCGTACCGATAAAGCAGGAGAGGTCTTCTGGAGGTACATGAAGAGACTCCCCCAGATGGAGAAGGTTCTGATAACAGAGACAGCCGAGGGCAAGGTCTGGAACATAAGCGATAACGTAGCCACCGGCGAGATAACCGAGCTGAGGGGAGAGGAGATCCACTTGATGCTTAACCGGCATATGGATACTCCCCCTGATCCATTCGGTGAGCTACAGGACATAATGAGTGGGGCAGGAGGCGTGGAGGCAAGCATATCCACTGATGAAACAGAGCAATATGTTCAGAGACGGGGAGGCTTCCAGCTACTGCAAAAACTGGGTCAGATGCCTCAAAGATTCTCCGAACTTATACAATCCGTGGATGTCTCAAGGGGGACCCTCTCAACTCGGGTAAAGGAAGCTGAAGACCTTGGCTTGGTTGAGAAGGGTATCAGGAAAACGAATGGTCACCCAGCATATATCCTGACGGAAGCGGGTGAAGAGGTAAAGAAAGAGTCCGAAAAAAAGGCAAAATAGCCCCCCATTTTTTTGGTATACCAGACAACTGAATCGAGAGGGACGTAAAATACCCGCTTTTTAATATTAATTGTGCGAGGAACAGGAAACTCTGCAAAATAAGCCAACGATAACATTACACATGTTTCACGTAACCTGTATATTGAATTTCTCGCTGTATAACAAAGACGTTAAACGGATATATTTGATCTGAGATTAATGCTGTTAGGTTAACCATAAATAGTTGACAGAATTAGTATAGTTTTATATGAGTATTAACTTGTGGATGGCATCACTGATTCTTGCCTCAGCATATATAATATTAGCACTAGCCTTCACACTCACCTTCTCCACCATCGATGCGCCAAACTTCTCCATAGGCACAATCATGACAATTGGAGCATACCAATCATTCATCTTGAGCAGAATCATGACTCTACCGGCTTATCTGAATCTACCTCTAAGCATCATAACGGGGTTTCTTATCAACTCAATCATATATTTAACAATAATCAAGCCGTTAACAAATAGGAACAGGAGCCAAGTATTGCTAACACTGGCTACTCTGGGATTAAGCATAGCATTAACCGGATTAATGCAGGCTGTAGTGTATTGGTTACGTGAGACCTATGAGATATATTCAGCCGTTTTCTTGCTAAAAATGTATGATTATAGTTTATGGGGTATACCGGGAGTCTTCCTTACGAGCAGTATTGTGTGTTTCGTTGTCTATTTTTCTCTTCGACATTATTTTAGGTACACACGTGTAGGGATCGGGCATAGAGCTATATTGGAGAATCCGGAACTGGCTCAGATTCAAGGTATCGATATTCAGAGGACTTGGTTGCTTGTTTGGGGGTTATCAGGTAGTTTAGCTTGTCTTGTGGGAGCGTTTATACCTCTTTGGTTCAGTTTTTCAGTTACTTCGGGTACACAGTTAATTACAGCGATTATTGCTGCGAGTCTTCTTGGAGGAATAAGAAGTCCAAGGGGGTTTTTCTTAGGTGGATTGATAACAGGGGTTCTAGAAATTATTATTACTAAGGTTGGGATGGCGAGATTTGGTTTGTGGTTGGGTGATTATAGGCCGATTATCCCAATGATAATTCTTGTGCTGGTTTTGTTCTTTAAACCAGAAGGGATATTGGGGTTAAAGGATCAATATTGAAAAATATCGTTCTACGTCTCATGTAACAAGCATATTGAATTTCCCGCATTATAACAAATATAGTCTCTTTTACTATAAAACACCCCTTACTATAATTCATCACCGAACAAGAAAATGAAAATAGATCTCAAATCCATAATTCCATTAAATATTAACACTATATGTTATCAAAATGAAACCGTATCTGTTGCTTATCCTTTTACTATTCACAACGATACCAACAACAAGCGCATCGATAGCAGTAGATACCTCACCATCAACATTAATCAATCAAGCAGAATCAATAATCATAGGCAAAATAACAACGGCTGAAAAAAATTATGACGGTTACAGACTAGTAGTACAAGTTCAATCATACCTCGGCGAACCACCATTGAAAGACATCCTAATTCTATCCGGTTCAGAGGGGTTATTCTTTGAACTGAAGGAAGACAAATCATACGTGTTCCTCTTAGTTACTCGGAACAATTGTCTTGATATAGCAGTAATGGGAGCAGGGATGTACCAATTAGATAATGCTCCACCTGAGATAAACAAACTGCTAGAAGCACAATTTACACCATATAAACCCATAAACAATCCTTGGACAAACGATAGGATATACATACTTATTCTCGTAACTACGGGTTTTATCATAAAACCATACAAAGCACTAATACATCAAATAGAAAAAAGATAATCACTTAAAACATGATACACTTTCATGTAACAAGCATATTGAATTTTTTGGAAAAATATCAAAGTCACACTCTCTCTGTGTTTTTCTGTCTGCGTTTAATTATTGTTTGAAGTTATTCGAAGCCATTTGCAGGGAGTCTTCTCGCATATCTAACCATCATAACTGCGAACACAATGGTTAAGATGGTTTGTACAGCGATTAAAGACGGATTGATGTATTTGTAATAGTAGTAGAAGTTGCTGTTTGAGA
>CAYUTB010000165.1:0-4021 GCA_964447425.1 uncultured Candidatus Bathyarchaeia archaeon | reverse complement strand
CAGTAAAGGAGTACCTTGAGCCTCAGAGAAGGTTCCGCCACGTAGACGAGGAGATCTTGGAGATTATTCAGGGTCACATCACAGAGGACTGGACTAGCTATCTGAAGCTCGATGAACAGGGAAAATTACCCTGGTTCTAAACCTATTTTTTCATGTCTTTTTTAGGCGCAGTTGGTTATATTTATTGAAAATAATCAATATTTAGTTTATATATTTGGAATATAGACGAATGATCCATGTGTGCTTCTATTAATAACCCCGAACGGAGGTTTAAGAAGAGTGACCTTGTTAAAACGATGTCTCTAGTCGTAATCGGGTTACTGTTAAGCCCGATTATAGTATATGGACAAACAGCGCCACTGATGGATTCATTATGGTATCAAGACCCACTATTGATTGCTGATCCACCTCCATCTGGAACCCCAACGGATACTATTGTTCCGGGATGGTGGTGGCGAGATACATCCAATCAGAACGCCATAGTGGATTTTTACGATGAGATCTATACCCAGATACCTCATGTGGAGACTGTGGGAGTCGGGGTTTACTGTGTAAAAGGCGTGGGTGTCTCAAACGTCGTTGCTCTTGTGGGAAGTGATGAGTGGGTATTAATTGATTCCACGGATTCGCCGCAGAGAATGCAATTAGCGCTATTATTGTTAAAACAATATATCGGGACGAGGCGCCTCGCTGCGATTATCTTCACAGGAGAAACCCCAGACCACTATGCGGGTAGCATTAGTGTAGCTCTCCCATACTCTGTACCAATCTATGCCTCTCATGATTTCATTACAGCCTTGGCTGAGAAATCGCAAATAGCTAGTCTTCAGTTCACTCGTATACTACAGATAGAGGGATCAACGTTGCCTTCTGGTCCAGATGATAGACTTGGTACAAGCATGACGGTTGGAAAATTCCCCTTCCATTATCCAAGTATACTTGTCTCAACAACAACGACAGTATCCCTAGCCGGATTTGATATCACACTGATCCCCGTTGACGCCCCCAGTCAAGCCGGGTTGATGGTCTGGCTCCCTAACCAAGAGATACTCATGATAGGAGACGCAATAGAGCCTAATTTCCCAGACATATCACCACTTAACGGACCAGCAGTTGTGCCCGAAGAATGGGTGAACACCCTTAACACAATACTCAGCCTTTCACCTCTGGAAATCGTGCCCCACCATGGACCCGTTATAACATCAGAAGAAGAGGCAGCCAGAATCACCATGATCTACAGGGACGCCATAAAGTATGTCCATGACAAAACAATATACTATATGGATCGGGGATATACACCTGAAGAAATCGCCTCAATGATAACACTACCATCACCCTTGTCAGAGGAACCGTACCTGCAAGACTACATGTCAGACATGTCGATGGCTGTGAAGGGAATCTACCAACTGCACGCAGGGTGGTTCAATGGAGAACCCATCGAGCTAGCCTCAACACTAACCCAAGGAGTTCAGGCGCAGCTCATGGTGGAGCTAGCTGGGGGAGTGGATAACATGATGCAGATCGCCCTTGACGCTGAGTTAAACGCCAACGATCAGGCGAGCGCAGAGAAGGCATTACTGTACTCGTGGGCTCTCTACGAGACAGCTCCAGCGAATAAAATAGCCCAGATATACGGTCAGTCACTCAAGAAGGCTGCCTACATGCAAGCTAGCCAAGAGACAAGAAACTACTACCTATCGGTCGCCGCGCAGGTAATGTCACGTGTTATGGACACAGAGGCTCCGACAGTAGAGATAACCTCGCCCATGGATGGTGGAGTATATCTATCTGATGAGTTACCTGAGTTGTGCTATGTTGTCAGCGATGACCTGTACCCAGACCCGGCTGTTGAGGTAGATGGCTGGAGCACAGAGCTGGGAACCCACACAGTGACAGTGACCGCGACAGATGCATTTGACAAGGTGACATCAGCCAGCGTAACCTACACAATAGTAGAATCAGGGAGCGACTTGACACCGCCTGAGATCACCATCACGAGCCCAGAGGACGGTGCCTCTTATCTTGCAGGCAACGTACCGGAGCTATCCTACACTGTCACAGACAACCTAGATCCCGACCCAGTTGTTGAAGCCACGGGATGGAGTGACGAGGCAGGAGCCCACACTGTTACTGTGACGGCTACAGACGCCAGCGGCAACAGTGCATCGGCGAGCGTAACCTATACAGTGTGGCAGGTTACGGGTCCATCTTCTCCACTGGGTGGAAACTCAAACACATACAAGGCTGGAAGAACCATTCCCGTAAAGTTCCAGATAGTCGATGGAGAAACCCTGCTGACGACAGCAACTGGAAGTGTATCGATTGGGTCAGCTTCCGCAGCATTCAGGTGGGATGCGGTGGCACAACAGTACGTCGCCAACGTGAAAATCGGATCAACCGGTACAGATGTCCCAGTAATCATCGAGATAACTGGACTGGGATCATATACTCTCTGCACCATAACAATCCGGTGACCCCTTTTTTCAAAAATCTCTAATCTATAAACAGCATACCATAGAGCATTCCTAAAAGTAGGGGTTGAGTTCCATGGGGTCATCGCGGCTGAGAACGGTGGGCGGAACAGCTTTGGTGGCTGGTTAATATCTGCTGCCCTCGGTTTACCCGTGGTGGATACCCCGGGCGATGGCCGTGCGCACCCAACTGCTCTGATGGGAAGCATGGGTCTCCACAAGACCAAGTACCACAGCGTAAAGGTGGGGGTAACAGAAGGCAGTGAGCTAATCTCATGGGGCAGTCTTCAGACTACAGGGGCTGCTATCAGGGCTCAGGCTGGTTACATGAAGGCGCTCATAGCTATGGCGCGAGACCCTGTGCCAGTAAGCTACACCCTTGAGCAGGGTGCACCGGGGCCATCAAGATGGCCATCAATCTCGGTTACAAGTATATGGCAGCTGGGGATGACCCTGATAGGCGTATTGACGCATCGGTTGATCTCCTCGGTGGAGAACTCATCTGCAAGGCGAAGACCGTTGAGATCGGAAGGCTCGCAGTACAGACCGGTTCTTGGCCCATCGCTGAGATCGATCACGGCGTCTTCAAGCTGAACGTGAAACCTCGTGAGTTGAAGCCAGTAAAGGAGTACCTTGAGACTCAGAGAATGTTCCGCCACGTAGACGAGGAGATACTGGAGATCATCCAGGGTCACATCACAGAGGACTGGACTAGCTATCTGAAGCTCGATGAACAGGGTCGGCTACCTTGGTTCTAACCCATCCATTTTTTAAAGAATTATAGATAATTGGAAACATAGAGTTTCCATGTTATATTCAAATACTTAAATTAAGAAAAAATGGGTTTAAACCCCGATGCATGGAGCCAGATAATATACGAGTCTTCCCTGTGGGATCTCGAACTCCATCTTTATGGGCATATCTGTGCTGAGCTCGATGGTGGCCACCTCGCTGTTCGCACCCGCCGCATTCGCTATATCCTGCAGATAGCTCAGGGTAAAGGTCGCGCGACTGGGCTCATCCACCTTTAACTCAAGGATGTCATCGCTGTCTGCTTCCCACTCGCTAAAGCTGGAACCCATATCGCCTTCTGCGTTAATCTTTAGCAAGCCCTCCTCCATCTCCACCCTAACGTGCTCAGAGACCAGATTCGCGTCACGAATAGCCATGCGTAGCGCGTCGCTAGTCACACGTGCCTTACCCTTGAAGAATATTTTGGGCTGTGGAACCTCCTCATCCAGAGGCTCCAGAATGGGCATCTCAAAGCGCCTGCTGTGTCCACCGCGTTTGCAGTGAATCACTAGCCTCGCCTTCTCCTCGTTTAACACTATCCTGACCTGCTCGTCACGGTCAACTCTGTCAAGGAACCTGAGGAACTCCTTGATGTTGATGCTTAGCTTGGGCTCACCCTCACACTGATAACTATCAAAGAAGCTGCTGGGTAACTCGAAATCCACCATAGCCACGTGGCTTGGGTCCATGGCGAGGAGCTTCATCTGTGCCTCATTCATGATGAAGGTGCCCTCCTCGACGATAACGCTGAGCGCCTT
>CAYUTB010000164.1:0-4054 GCA_964447425.1 uncultured Candidatus Bathyarchaeia archaeon | reverse complement strand
CTATGTTCCCAATAAAGCGAGAACACCCGCTGGTTATCCGGCGATGAATATCTATGCTAACGAGGAAGAAGCTGTGGTAACCGCCGAAATACCAGGCGTAAGTTTAGAGGATTTAGATATCGCGGTGGTGAACGAAACGCTAACCCTCAAAGGGGAACGCCAACAAGATGAATTACCCGAAGGGGCTTGCTGTTTCAGACAAGAAAGAGGTAATGGAACTTTCACGCGCAGTTTTGAGTTACCCTTCAAGATCAATGCGAATAATGTGGAAGCGGTGTTCAACAAGGGTGTGCTAAAGCTAACTTTACCGCGTGCCGAAGAAGATAAGCCGAAGAAAATTACTGTTAAAGCTGGATGAAGCTGGATAATGGGTGCATAACGAAAAGAAATTTTTTAGAGGTGATAACTATGGATAAAAAAGAAGTAATGGAAGTAGGAAAAGAAGAAATTACCCCTTCTGAGGGTACAGAAAGATTAAGCAACCGCCGTGCGTTTATCCCGCGCACTGATATTTTTGAGAGCGATGATAGTGTGTTCCTAACAGCAGATATGCCCGGCGTTGACGAGAAATCTGTTGACATCAACATCGAAAAGAACACCTTGATCATCAGCGGCTCGGTGGCAGAGCAGCCTATGGATAAACACGGTTTGATGTATGCAGAATATGAAGTGGGTGATTTTCAACGCCGATTCACCCTCTCGAACGAAATTAACGTGAATAAGATTGAGGCGAAAATGAAGGATGGTGTTTTGCGGCTGGTATTGCCCAAACTAACACCAACCACCAAAAAGATCGCTGTAAAAGCGGGCTAATTAAGTTTAAACCAAAACAGCAGGGATGTGTAATGCACACATCCCTGCTGTTATATTAAATCGGCTAGGGGGGAAAAATCCCCCCTAGAACCCCCCTTTCAGAATACAGGAGAACAGGACACAGAAAGTTAGCGCACACAACGGAACCCGATGTCGACGTCCCCGTACGTGGGATCGATCCTGTTACGGTTAGAGGCTCGAAGGTTCCTAGTTCCACTGTCCCAAGAACCGCCCCGCAAAACATGATCTGCTCCTGTTCCAGGTCCGGCTGGATTATCACTCGGTGAGTTGGCATAATAACCCTCTCCATACCAATCGTTCACCCACTCCCATACGTTGCCGGCTATGTCAGCGCAGTTATATGGACTGTCCCCTTTGGGACTGTATTTCCCAACCACAGTCGTATCTCCAATATTCATGTTGAAGTTGCTATAGCTCGCATTCGCTTCCTGGTTTCCTCACGGATATTTGCGCCCATCCGTGCCACGCGCCGCTTTTTCCCATTCCGCTTCGCTCGGCAGGCATATCTTCTTTCCACTTACTCTGCTCGCCCAGTCGCAGAACGCTCTCGCATCGTCCCAACTAACATAAACCACTGGATGTTCTTCTTTACCAGTTGGAATCATACCACTATGCCAAAGGCGGGGCTGTTCATATCCTATTGCCTTCACAAACACTTCATACTGGGCATTCGTCACCGCATATTTCCCCATCCAATACTCATCTAAATACACCTCATGTTGGGGTAACTCATCATATCTCGCCTCAGGGTCTTTGCGCTTGTCGCTGCCCATTAGAAACTTGCCCACAGGCACGCGCAAATATTCGATTTCTACCCCCGGCGTAAGCACAATGCTTAGGCTGTTTTCTGTCTGCCTCCCCATCGATGATGACAGCGGAACAACCACGCGAGGTTTCTTTACAACAGCCTCTGGTTTCGGTTATGGTACATCTATCACCCCCAACGCTAACGCCCAACTCTCTACCGCCCACATTGCCACTTCTTCTCTTAAACCACACTCATCCATTACTTTTTGCTTTTGGCTTAATAACCACACTTCGATTGGAAAACCATGCGGCGGTGTCATTATCGCTTTCACTACTTGCTCATTTAATACAGTTGTCAGTGCTTTTATCTCTGGACGATGTTCGTTTCCAAAATAATCCCCCATAATATTCTTACACCGCTGCTCATCTTCAACTACACTCTGCCCATAGCGGGTAATCATCTTTTTTAGTCTGTTTTGTGCTTCGTCTTCCATTTATGCATGATATTGCATCATATATTTTGGTACATTATTCATTTTTATTTTCAAATTCTTCGTATATGGTAAAAGTGCAATCTATGCTGTTGCGGGTATTTCCATTTTTCATCAACCTTGTTTTGATATCTCATTAGACGTATGGTATAATCAGCTTATGAGCAAGGATATCTCAAACATCCATGACGCTTTCTTTAAAGAAACTTTCACCCACATCGAACCCACTCGCAGCTTCTTAGAACATTACCTCATCAAAGAGGTTTCTACGCTACTCGACCTCACTATCTGCAAAGATAGCTTCATTGACGCATCCATGCATCTGATGTTCTATATGAAGTGAAGCTGCGCCCCATTCCTTTTGTTGGATTCTCTTACCAAGCCGCGCCTTAAGAAAAGCGCTATAGAGATTTTCAAAAGTACTTATTTGTTGATATAAGGTCATTTTTTTCCAAATTCGCTGCGGCTAGGGGGGAGTACCCATTAGCGGTAACATAAGCAGACTAAGGAGCATAAAGGTTTTGCAAAAAATTGATAGCATAAGCACGTTGAGAACGACGCTCTCGTGGTTCATCAGATAGATAATGAAGCAACTTAGGAAAAGCATACAATATTTTTGAAAGAGTAATATCACCACGAATGGTATTTCGCATTTCATCCCACAAAAGAGCAGTAAGTCGCCAATAACTCAATGGACGTTTGATATCTAAAAACGCATCTGGGTATTGGTTAAAAAGGGAGAATTGAATTCCTTCAAGGATCAAAGCCATCATGAGTTTTGAGAGTAAGTACACTTGGGAGAGTTCTGCACCTCGGGCACGCAAAGCATTCAAGTTGAGTATACTTTTTAGTCTTTTAAAGGCTAACTCTATTTGCCAACGAAATCGGTATAATTCAAAAATCTGGCTAATTCCCCATTTCTCTTTTGGTAAATTAGTTACTAAAACAACATAACCGGCCAAAAACATCGTACTCTCTGTGACTGTTTTTTGTTTCCTCGCTGCTTCTTTACGCTTTCGCCGTCGTGCTTCTTCGGCAGCTTCCTGTGGTAATGCTTTGACAAGTAGTCGCATTGTCCAACATTTATCTCCTGTTTTTACCATTACGTCATACTCTACTGTATCAGATGTATAGTTTTTTGAAAATTGTTTCTTTACTAAAGAATAGATGTCTATCGGGTTTCCATGTTTATCTACTAATGGTAAATTTACCCTATTTAAACGCACTAATAACCAAGCTCCCGCTTTAAGAACATGTTTTACATTGTTTTTAGTTGAATAACCCCTATCGGCTATACATATATCTCCCGCCTGAAAGGAAAATCGAGATAGACTTTCCCCTGCATAGGTATTTGTTAGCTCAATCCAATCCATACTCATACGTCCTAAATCAAATCCTGTATGTAACCTCCAACCATTCCCTTTACTACCAGGTGGACATACAACTGTAGCATCTATCAACCTTATCCTCACCTGTTCTTGTCGCGCAAACTCGATTCCTTTTTTCTGTAATACTGCTACCACCAACATACCTAACCACTGTCTACATTGACATAGACGTTTCAGCCAAGCTGTTTTTGATATACTACTGATACCTAAAAGTACACACCAAATTCCCAATAATCGTAATGAGTAATCTAGTACACTATATGCCAACACAACTCTTAATAATTCCATCGCACTGTGCACACCTCTATGTCGGATTAAGGCTCCGCTTTGTCGTGCACTTTTATCTAGATCTACAACATTGTCTAGCAGCACGAGTGCTTGTTCTATTTCATTCTCTTCTGCTAGATATTCGGACTTCTCAACCTCTTGTTTTTTGTTATACTTTTTCATGAGCCACCTGGTTTTTTAAGATTTTTCTAACTTATATTTTAACCAGTTGGCTCATTTCTTGCTATCCCTTTTCTTATGTTACCGCCTATGGGGGGAGTACCCATTAGCGGTAACATAAGCAGACTAAGGAGCATAAAGGTTTTG
>CAYUTB010000163.1:0-4151 GCA_964447425.1 uncultured Candidatus Bathyarchaeia archaeon | reverse complement strand
GCATCCTCACATCGCCTCATGGAGAGAACTGTACAAGAGCTTCGGCACGAAGCCCGGAGACTACAGACCCTCAGCTGAAGCACTGATCAGGAGAACCCTCAAGACCGGTGATCTACCCCGGATAAACAACGCAGTAGACCTCTACAACGTTGTTTCCGTAAAGCATGTGATACCCATGGGAGGCTTTGACCTCGATAATGTCGATGGGGATATTTATCTACGCTTCAGCAGGGGAGGTGAATCATTTATCCCCCTTGGCCCCGCTGAGGTCGAGCAAACATACCCTGGGGAGGTTGTTTATGCTGATGATTCACGGATATTAACTAGACGCTGGAACTACAGGGACGCTGACGCCACAAAGATCACTGAAGATACGAGGAACCTTGTTATGTTTCTCGACGCGACTCCTGAGATACCATTAGTAAAAGTACTGGAAGCCATTGATGAGCTAAGAGTGCTCTATGAGACGCACTGTGGTGGAGAATACACATCCAGTGTCGTGTCTATAGAAAAACCAGTAATAGAATTAGGAGGCTAAGCCTCCACATTGTATTTCTCGTAGAGCTTCTTTAGCAATGTGTTTAACTCACGGGCTCGTTCCTCGGACTCGCTTGGCTTCAACTCCTTGCAATCGTAGCCTACTACCTCCCGCATATACTCCACGTTCTTATCGCAGAAGACGACGGTCCCATCATTCTTGATCTTCTCGATGCCATCAATCTTCCCGCCCTCCTCATTGATTCGTATCGCCTCTTCCCGAGAAATACCCGGCAACACGATTTCGGCTCCCTTACGACTGAGCCGCGTAGGGTATCCACCGGGCAGACCCTCAACACCTGTTACACAGGTATGGACCTCGCCGGTGTCATTGTATATTGCGAGTACGTGTTTCAGGAAACTGCTCGCGGTTCTCATCTGGTCAACTAGGGCGGTCTTATACTGAGTTACCACGCCGTAGCCGGCTTCCTGATAGAGTTTTGTGATTCTCTCCTTGGGCCACTGCTCAGAGACATCTTCTCCGTCAACAATTACCCTCACATAATAGGGGCCATCCATTCTCGCAGTGTAATACGTTCCATGATGCCCCACTCCATAGAGCTGAACAGTCCTGAAGGGCACCTTCATCGTTCTAGCTATAACCCTCTTAACCCTACCAAGCCCGAGGTCCATGTTGCCTCCGCCACATACCGGCTCTAACCCTAATTTGCTAAGCACAACATTGGTGGCATCTGGGAACGCCCCGTTGACCACGCCTATCTTTATCCCGGATTTCTTCACAGCCAGCATCAGCTTATGAGCCAATGTGAGGTGATTTGGAAGCCAAGGACCCACGGGTCCAACTTTCTCGTAGTCCTCTGGTGGGAGGAGTCTCGTGATCCACCAGCTGCCAAGGCTTGCGAGGTTGCAGATCACTTTTGGTTGGTGTTCCTTCAGGAACTCGGATGTTCCGTTTATGTCAAACAGATTGATCTTCTCAAAGCTCAGATCTGGGTAGAATCCAAAGTTATGAGCCGTGTGAAGAGCCTCTTCTATCTCGTATCTTCCTTTCTCCTCATCAACATCTGCCCCAATGACCTTGATGGGAAGCCCCATGCTGGCGATCTGATACATCATATCATGACCTACGCTACCAGCGGAACCAATGATCAATATACTTTCAAGCATAACTTCATCAATTCAACTAAGGTTTAATGCCTATAAAAAATTGAGGAGGGGAGACTATTTTGCTACATTGTATTTGTCGTATAGTTTCTTTAGCAGGACGTTTAGTTCTCGGGCTCTTTCCTCTGATTGATTAGGCTTCAGTTCCTTGCAATCATAGCCCACCACTTCCCGCATATATTCAACGTTCTCGTCCCGGTAAACCACGGTTCCATCGTCTTTGATGCGCTCAATGCCATCATGTTGTCCTCCTGCCTTGTTGATCTCTATGGCTTCATCGAGGCTGATGTCCGGTACCACTACCTCTGCCCCTTTTTCACCGAGTCTGCATGGATATGATCCCGGCAACCCATTGGGTCCCGGCACACACTCCATGGCTTCATTGGTGTTATAGTAGATGGCTAAGACGTTTTTCAGGAAGCTCGCGGCTGTCCTCATCTGATCTACGAGAGCCCCCGCGTACTGTGCGCTCTTGGCGTATCCAGCCTCAGCATACATGTCTCTGAGCTTCGTATTCGGGTATCTTCCTGTGACATCCTCTCCGTCCACCAGTATCTTCACCCAGAAAGGAGCATCCATACGCTTTGTATAGAAAGCCCCGTGATGACCTACCCCATAGACCTTGACGCTTCCATACGGTACATCCATATCCTTTGCGATTATGCGCTTGAACCGGAAGACACCCAGATCCATGTTACCTCCTCCACAGACGGGCGCCATTCCCATTTTCCCGAGCACTACATTGGTGGCGTCAGGGAAAGCCCCGTTCACCACCTTTATGTCAACCCCGCTCTTCTTTATCGCCTGCATCAGCTTCATAGCCAATGTGAGGTGATTTGGCAGCCATGGGCCGATGGGGCCGATCTTCTTGTACTCATCATCCGGCAATAGCCTGGTAACCCACCATGAGCCTAGGCTAGCTAGGTTGCATATCACCTTGGGCTGCATCTCTTTCAGCTTCTCCGCTGTGCCCTCGATGTCAAATAGATCTATCTTCTCGAAGCTCAGATCCGGGTAAAACCCGAAGCTGTGAGCAATATGAAGGCTCTCCTCTATCTCAAACCTTCCCTTTGCCTCGTTTACATCGGAGCCGATTACCTTGATGGGCAGCCCCATGCTGGCGATCTGGTACATCATATCGTGGCCCACGCTACCTGCGGAGCCAATGATCATAATTGAATCCATGTTATATCACGCATAATTAATGGGTAGAAGTAAATAACATTCATTAGAGATTATACATTCCAGAACACTCTACCATCTAATTTATAGCCTCTATACCCATAATTTCTTTCCAGATGGGGCTTATGCGGATAAGGCAGAGATCAACCTTAGTGCTCATATTGATTTTCCTATCCGTATTTCAGATCGCATATGCCCAAGTTGAGATAACTCCAATAGCTCTTGAGGTCAAAGTATACTCCGATGGAAGCACACTTGTAACCTACTCCGTTGAGAGTGATCCAACCAAGGTCCGTGTTGGTGTCGAGATATTCGGTGATAACTTCAGTAACCTGATTATCAGGGACGAAGATGAGATCCCATTGGACAGTGAGCCGTCAGAGACGGGTATAACAATTGATACAATAGGAGCCTCAGAACTCACAATAGTCTACTCCACACATGATTTAACCACCAAGGATGGCCCGATCTGGGACCTGAACCTCACATCCCCCGTCTCCACCACGGTGATTCTCCCCAAAGGAGCAGCGATATTTGATATGGGGAGCATTCCCCTAGATTTAGGAACTATAAACGGGGCTCAATACATACTTCTACCCGCTGGAGAGGTGTACGTCTCCTTCCTCCTATTCATACCTAACCTCAGCGCCGAGGCTCAGACTGCGATAGCGGAGGCGGAGTCATACATTGACAGATTGGAGAGCCAAACTTTCATCCTCACTGATGCCCGTGGTGAATTGACTCAGGCGCAGCAGTTTTTCAGCTCAAATCTCTTCGTTGACGCAAAAAACAGGGCTAATCAGGCTGTGGAAACCGCTGATCTAACCGTCGTGAAAGCGCAGGCAGCAGCTACGGAGATCGCATTAGCGCAGACTATCATAGTTCAAGCTCAAGCTGATGGTCGAACTGTTGGGCTCTCCCAAGCACAGAATACTCTAGCATCGGCTGAGACATACTACGGCCAGGGATTATACCTTCAAGCCGAGACAGTTGCTAAACAAGCTTCCCAGTTAGCGCTTACAGCTGCTAAACCTAGCAGCGGGAACTCTTTGATCTATCTATTCTTCTTTCTAGTAATCGCTGCAGCTGGAGGTTACTACTATATGCAAAATATGAGAAGAGAAGACACTCCTAAACTAGCTTCGAATAGCCCTGAGAGTGAGGGAAAGATCGTAAATCTGGAAAAAGTATTCGAAGAAAACGAAGAACTGCGCCTTGAAGACCGTGAAGTAATAAAATTCCTTGCTGGATCAAATGGAGAAGCGTTCGCAACCGAGATCAGAACGCGTTTTGATTTACCGAGATCA
>CAYUTB010000162.1:0-4172 GCA_964447425.1 uncultured Candidatus Bathyarchaeia archaeon | reverse complement strand
AAAGGAGAGATCGGAGTTTAGACTGTTCCTTCTTGCCAGCTTGTGAGATATTTTCGCTGTTCCTCTGTAAGGTTGTCCAGTTTGAAGCCCATTGCTTCCAGTTTCAGCGTCGCTATCATCTGGTCAATGCCTCTGGGCACATCGTGAACCGCGATATCTAGATTGGTCTTCGTGAGCCACTCTGCGACCAGCGCGTGGTTTGCAAAGCTCATATCCATCACCTCGGATGCTGAGCCATCTGCTGCTGCTAGGTTGACTAGTCTGCCCTCAGCTAGGAGGTAGAGCTTACGCCCATCCTTTGTATTGTACTCGTCGACGCTGGGTCTTATCCGGGTTTTCCTGGTGCTCATCTCTTCTAAGGCTGGGATGTTGATCTCTACGTTGAAGTGGCCGCTGTTAGCTAGGACCGCCCCCGATTTCATGACCTCCAAGTGTTTCCGATCGATAACGTGCTTACAACCGGTGCTGGTGACGAATATATCCCCTATCTTGGCAGCGTCCTCAAGACTCATGACCTTGTATCCCTCCATGGCAGCCTCCAAAGCTCTGACTGGGTCAACCTCTGTGACGATCACACTGCAACCCATGCCTGCTGCTCTTCTTGCTATACCTTGGCCACACCAGCCATATCCACTCATTACAAAGTTTTTACCAGCCAGTAACATGCCTCCAGTTGCTCTGATGACGCCGTCTATTGTGCTCTGCCCCGAGCCATAACGGTTGTCAAACATGTTCTTTGTGGGAGTATCGTTGACGGCGATCATTGGATATTTCAATGCCTTGCTGTCCGCCATCGCCCGTAACCTGATGACGCCTGTGGTTGTCTCCTCGCTGCCTGCCTTGACTCCTTTGAGAAGCTCTGTTCGGTCGCTGTGGATTGTGCTGACCAGGTCGCATCCATCGTCTATGGTGATGTTTGGCTTATAGTCGAGTACTTTGTTTATGCACCAGTAATATTCTTCCTTGGTCTGTCCTCTCCAAGTGTAGACGTTAGTGCCTGTCTTGGCTAGTGCTGCCACCACATCGTCCTGTGTGGTTAGTGGGTTGCTTCCCGCGAGTGCAATCTTTGCTCCCCCTGCTTCCAGTACCCTGATGAGTACCGCGGTCTCCTTGGTGCAGTGAAGGCTCGCCGCGATTGTGACCCCCTTAAGGGGTTTTTCCCGCTGGAACCTCTGCTTGATGATCCCGAGGACAGGCATGTGGTCGGTTGCCCATCCTATGTTTAGCTCACCCTGTTCGGCGAGCTCTATGTCTTTTACCTTATAGCTCATGGATATATCTGCGTGGATTCCATATTTGATTTTTTAGCCCTGTAAATATTCCATTAGTAATTATGAGAATTTGGAGCCTTTCATACAAAACTTCTATCTATGTTGATAATAGAAGCATGTCTTATGATGTAACAATTATTCTTGATAACCAACCGGGACAGTTAGCGACTATGGGAGAGGTCCTAGGAGAAGCAGAGATAACATCGATGATATGTGCGGATTCCTCGTTAAAGGCAAAGGCGAGATACATATCCTGGTCAGAAATGGATCCGCTGCCCGCAGAGCCTTGGAGAATGCTGGGTTTACTGCCAGAGATGTTCGACTCGTACTTGTGAGAGACTTGGAGAATAAACCGGGAACACTAGGCGAAGCAGCGCGCAAACTAGCAGACGCTGGAGTAAGCCTTACCCTGTTATACCTAGCTTCTGATAATCGGCTTGTTTTGGGCGTGGATCCTGGTATCAGTATCTGGGATAAAGCAAGGGCTGCAATATAGAGTCAATAATCTGGGCTGAAAGTGCAAGGAGTTTAGAATACTTTTATCTCTAAGATTTTCACAAATCATCAATACGGCAATAATATCGCCAATCTGAGGATTATATTATATATTCTCAAATTAATTGATTATCAATGATTACGCTTCTTACGGAGATCATCCAACTTGATCCCCGAATACGTATGGCTATTTCCACAGGCGGAATTACAGGACATGTTGTTAAGGTTTCTAGGGAAGACTTGGATTCTATCGAGGTCGAGGATGACTGGAGCTTTCTGGAGATCATAGCCACATCCATGGTAACTATGTTTGAGAAATATGAGGATAGGTTCGGCGAGTTAATCATGTCTGGGGCCTGTATGCGTAATCTAAATTTCTTCTTCTTCAGAAAAGACGATAATATTATAATAGTCTCGTATGATCCCTGCTCTGTGGCAGAGATATATTCCAAGCTAGAAGCCATTCTTTAATTCACATGGAAACATGTGAAAATGGAATTATTGGTACCAATTAACTGAGTCGAGATGAATATTGTCCGAGGAGTAATTCAGTCATTCTAGTGTGCACATGTGCATTAGCAATACCCTTTAATCATACAGTGCAGTCTCAGTGCGGTACGGAGTTTTAAAAGTGAGTAAATCCAAAAGTAAAGAAGCTAAAATAGAGGGACTGAAGAAACACAAGGAACTGGAAAGGGCGAAAAAGAAAGCCACACAAGATAGAAAAAAGGTCACTCTGCCAGCTAGTTACAAGAAAAAGTAAGCGCATATCTTGCGCAACAAATGAGGGCATCCTGATGCAGAGGCTTTTAATCAACATCGTTATGGGATCGTTCATTGGTGACATAGCTTCGGTTTTTCGGCCCTGAACCGAGCTTTTCTATCTCCTCTGATTTAACAACCTATAGGTCGAATGCTCTCCTATAACTACCGTCTAAACCAACAAGAGAACAGGTATATTCATATTCCCTCGCCTCAAGTGTGTTTCCATCTACACTAGGTAGCATTCTACTATTATCGTAGGGCTCCCTAGGTAGGGTTCTACTGTATTTAAACTTGAGTTTTGGAGAATAGGCCTCAAGTTGAGTCTCGCGCATCTAAGGACTCGTATAATGATGAAAAATGGTTGATGTGCAGGGCTATGCGAGGAATAGGAAATACTGTATAGCCCAGCTGACCACGCCGACGATCAGGATATTCTTAGCCGCAGCGGGGTTCTTATTACGGTTCACATACCACCCCACAACTGCCCCTATAAGGCCGAAGATAATGGCCACGATGTACCATAGGATACTCACTGGCTGAACTGGAGGGGTATAAGGCATATATGGTTGGTTGTACTGTTGTGGAGGAGCTGTAGGCATAGGCTGTTGAGCATATCCTGGCGCTGGTAGGGGTGCGCCGCAGTTTGCGCAGTGAAGTGAATTTATATCGTTTGGTGCTCCGCAGCTGGTGCAGAATTTTCTCTGATTAGACATAAGGAAACCAGTTTCTCGTAACTTTATAAAGCTTCACAGGAAACGCCTTTAAGAATACACTGGGGAAAAAAATTTATTATAAAATAATGGTCGTGTGTTATGGGCTTCCCGTTGCCCATCTCCTGTTAGTTGATTGCGGCGCAATATTACATCCTCCTAGCCCCCGCTTATCCCTATGCCTGTTCTCGGGGCCATTTGCGCGTGTGAGTTGAGGTTAATAGTTTTCTCTCTTGTCTGCTTCGTACCTCAGGTGTTCCTTGTTATCTATTACGGCTTTGAGGTGCTGTACAACCATCCAGATCTCCGGGTACGTGGTGTATAGAGGAATAGGGCTCAGACGAATCGTCCTCGGTGGGCGGAAGTCGGGTAAGACGCCACGGGCTGTGAGTGCCATGCTTATCCTCCGCGCATCATCATGTTCAACTGCAACGTGGCCGCCTCTCCTCTCCGCCTCACGGGGGTTCCCGACGCTGTAATTATACGGCGCATCGCTGAGCAGCTCATCGACGAGGTACATCAGGTACTCTGTGGCCCTGAGGCTCTTCTCCCGTATCCGGTCGAGGCCAGCCTCCACGATCATCTTGCTACTCGCGTATACTGGGGAGACCCCGAAGCCTATTCCCAGGTTGCTTCCCAAGTGCCATGAGGCCGCGTTTCCTGTAGGAGTCCACTCTTGGTTGAATTCGAACCTGTTGCCGGGGCTGTTGCCCCACCACGTTGGGAGGCCGGGTGTCTCGTTGAAGTGTCTCTTGTGGACGTAGAGTCCAGCGATTGCTCCTGTGCTGCCATTCATGTACTTGTAGTTGCACCAGAGGGCGTAATCGACGCCCCACTCATGGAACCGGTGGGGGATGACGCCGACGCTGTGGCAGCAATCGTAACCGATTATTATGCCGTGTTCGTGGGCAGCCTCTGTGAGGCGCTTGAT
>CAYUTB010000161.1:0-4266 GCA_964447425.1 uncultured Candidatus Bathyarchaeia archaeon | reverse complement strand
CGCCCCTCTATCATGTGGGTGCCCCAGTCGAAGATTATTTCATATGAATAATACTAAGTCGTTTTTTCATGTTTTTTATATTGTGATGTTGGGCGAATTTCTAAATATCATCAATCAATAATGAATGAGCATGGTGAAAGTAAAAGCGACTGTGATTAGTCAAGAGGGTCATTGTGCCGCAGGTCATAGGGTAGGGGATGAGGTCATTTTTGATTGGGATACTCATGAGATTGAAGGCAGGTTATGTTTGCATGCTTTGTATTCTGCATTGCCTAAAATCTATGCTCTTGCTCATGGTGGGAATGTCGCATACGCAACTGCTGAGGATGGATCAAAAGTAGCTAGGCATGCGTGTCCTGATGGGTACAATCCGTTGATCCTTGAGTTAAGAATTGTAGAATAAATTCTACCAAATCTTTTCAAATTTACACCATGGTGCATACAAAGAGAAATCCTCCCATATGTAGCTTATATTTTTTCTTAAATTTTAGAGGGATATTGAATTTGATGATTTTATTATCGGCATGTAATCATATTTTAGATAATTCTAAATATTCATTGAATTAACTATTTTTGACCAATATGGGGCAATGTCAGCTATGTAAAAAGGAAGTGGATATGCCTTTTACTTGCTCCTATTGTGGTCAAACTTTCTGTTCCGACCATAGGTTACCTGAGTACCATCAATGCCCTGCGTTACCTAATTTAAAACGTAGCAAATGGTCTAGTAGTAAAAAGGAATCAGAACAAGGTCACCCAGATACTGATGCAGTGAAACAGTCAACGACTAATGCGCCTTCAAGGATTTACAGTAATTTATCTTATAGAGTCAATACGTTCAGGAGGAAGTATTTCAATAAATATCAGTATCAACGAGTTCTTAGAAAAAGCAAGAAAACAGCGTTTGTTTTGTCTGAAGTCTCAATCCTTGTTATTCTCTCGGTGCCAATTTGGCTAACTTACCTGATAGACCTTCAAATCTCCAGTGATCCATTTACGAGTATACTGCTTCGAAATGTGGTTAATGAAAACGTGTTGATACCCACAGGAATTTACGTTGTTTCAGGGCTTTATCTGTTGTATAGGCAGTTTTCTGGTTATAAGTTAAGGTTTGAGTGGATACTGGTTTTATCTACTTCTCTGATATCAACGTGGTATATTATACGGTTTTTAAACACCATGTCTGCTTTATCTATGATTTTTCTGAGTAGTCGACCGGAAATACCAAACGTATTAGTTTTTTATGAAGTATGGATAATGCAACTATTGTCTAGTTTACTGTTAGCCTTTAGATTTATTCAGAGTAAAGCCGTGGAGTTTTACAGTTTTGGATCACAGTATCTAACTGAAATATATCATCAGTATTTTTCTACACTTGTTTTACAGCGAAGGAATAGATGATATTCCTAGAAATTCTGCTTTTAGGTTGATTAGTTTCTTATAAAAGATAACGTGTTGTTTTATTGATCTACTTATGCCCGTTACTTATGTTTTCTATGCTTTGGTAGTTGGCTTCTTACTGGGTCTTTTACACGGGTCATAATGGCATTATAATCCCGTGGAATAAAACTGGTACCACGTGATAAGTAGTAGGAAGATTTCCATTCAGTGATCGATGTGTAAGATGAGTTGAATCCCCACTCACAGAACCTGTTGTTTTGATCAAATTGTATAAACCGCTAACCTTTTTATCATGTGTTTCCAGATTTTTATTGTCGATCTAAATGAATCTAGATATGAAAGTTAAAAACGTCATGAAAAAAGATCCCATCATCGTCGATCCAAATGATTCGCTGGCAGATGTATCAAAGAAGATGGCAAAGAAAGGTAAAGATGTAGTCGTGGTGCAATCAGATGGAGTTGTCAAGGGGCTGGTTACAGCCAGTGACATCTACTATGCGATGAAGAGCTATGTCCTTGGAAAGAATATGCTGGAATCTATACCCATGGAGATCCGTGATGTGAAGATCGGGGAACTCATGAAGGCGCCTATGGCTATCGAGTTCATGGAGGCTTGTGGTTTAACTGGTGCAAACATGTGTATTGTTCTCGGTGAGGAGGATACCGTCGCCAATGCGATGAGGGTAATGGCTATTGGGGGTGTTGATCACATTCTCATCATTGGGGACGATGGAATAGCGGGAACGTTGAGCGATAACGACCTGCTCAAGGTCTTCCAGTAGACACCCTCTATTTTTCTCATAAACCATATACATTCAGAGACAGTATTTTCATCGATATACATTGACCAAGTGGGAACTAAAGGACTGGATAGAGCACATCGTGCCAAAGCATATGAGGGCAGGGAAAATGCCTGGGCTGAGCCTAGCAGTCGTAGATAAGGGAAGGACCATCTACGCGGAGGGATTCGGCAGCAGAGACAAGGAGAGAAACCTACCAGCCACCCCGGATACACTGTATGGTATCGGTAGCATCACCAAGAGCTTTGTCGCCATCGCAGTCATGCAGCTAGTGGAGAAGGGCTTGATCAAGCTCAGTGACCCTGTGAGCATACATGCGCCGCTGAGAATCGGCCTTGAAGATGACCCCATCACTATTCATCATCTCCTGACGCACAGCCTCGGTGTGCCCAGCTTGGGCACAAGCAGCGTCGCCTTCTACAAGTCAGTGGGATACGATACGGGGATTCCCTTTGGGAGCCCAGACGATTTCTATAGGCTCATGAATGGGGCGCAGGGCGAGGTGGTGGATGCGCCGGGTAAGCGTTTCTTCTACCATAACGCGGCTTGGAGGATTCTCGGCCATATTGTTCAGCTGAAGACGGATATGCCTTTTCATAGGTACATCAAGGAGCATGTGTTGAAACCGCTTGGGATGCGACGTAGCACCATCAATACGGATGAGTTCAACAACGACCCAGACCGGATGACGCCGTACTGGAAGAAGCCAGATGGCAGTGTAACACCAACAAAGTTCCCCTACCCCAACCCAGAGGAGAACCTGCCTTTCAGCTTCATAGCATCAGCGGGTGGGATAACCAGCAGCGTAAACGAAATGACCAAGTACATGAATGCCTTGATCACCAAGGACTCCGGGCTGATCTCACCCGAGTACTTTGAGAAGATGCAGACAATGTACATCACCAGACCCGAAGGTTACTATGGGGAGCATGGCTACGGCTACGGTTTGGATGTGACCCCCAACTTCCATGGGCTCAAGATGGTCTCACACGGAGGCTCCATACTTGTGTCTACGGCTCATATGTCATTCATCCCGGAGACAGAGACCGGTGTAATCATAATGGGTAACAGTGCAAAGATCGCTTACGAGGCGATAAACGAGAGCATACTCGCCCTGCTAATGGGGTTGGAGCCGGAGGATTCCACCCCAATGTTCGGGGTTCAGGAGAGGATGAGAGAGCTAACTGGTAGATACGAGACCTATATGGGCATCGAAGCCGTTGAGGTGAATTATAAGGCTGGGATGCTCTTT
Organism: uncultured Candidatus Bathyarchaeia archaeon; assembly: GCA_964447425.1. Taxonomy (GTDB): domain Archaea; phylum Thermoproteota; class Bathyarchaeia; order TCS64; family TCS64; genus RBG-16-57-9. The sequence continues at coordinate 813 of CAYUTB010000161.1, read as the reverse complement.
TTGGAGAGTGAGACTCCCTTCGCGAAAACCAGTACACCCTTGATCCCTGAGGACCCTATGGTGGAGGAGCCTGTTTTCTACACGATTGTAGATGGGGTTAAGTCGCCTGTGGTGTTTGAGAGGAAAAGGGATGGTTTTGACCTGTTTGTGGAGCGTTACTGCTACCACAGGGTTTAATCATTCCGTGGTTTCAGCTTTTTTTCTCTCCTGTTTTTGATTTGTTTATGTTAAGAAATAGTGTTGTTTACACTTGTATACTAAGTGTTCTCGCATTGTTTGAGAGCGATATATCATCGTATACTCCATATCTTATTATAAAGCCCAAGCAAACAGAAGGACAGACGTGCGCGTAACAAGAGACATAGTGATAATTGCGGCTTTTCTAACGCTGATGGTATCATCAACCGCAGCTTGGGCTATAAATAATCAAGGTGAGTATACGGCAAACTTTGTGCAGATAATGGATTCACCCATGAATATTCTCGACAAGACATCTCAGATAACCGCAGGAAACATGATCGTAGAACTCGATATTGTCAATGAAGCAACTACTAAAAAAACAGTCACCGTAATGATTCAGGTAACAGATGAAAATGGGGACCCACTTTATGTTATTCCTACTGGAACGGACCCTGCGAGAGAGATCATAGGGGAATCAGATGCTCAGCTTGTAACATTTAACGCTGGGCAGCAGAAGAGTTTCTATTTTTCAATAAACCTTTTAGGTAGAGCGTCAGAGGCTGATGGATATACGGTTTACATCGTAGAAAGTCAAACCGACTTCAACATCAGGACAGAGAAGACTGAAGGCGG
>CAYUTB010000160.1:0-4303 GCA_964447425.1 uncultured Candidatus Bathyarchaeia archaeon | reverse complement strand
GCGCGCTAATCATAGCTCTGACGGGCGTAATCTCCCTTGATGGGCTTCTGGCCAAGAATCATGACCTCCAGGAACATCTTAGCTGAGAAGCGAATATAATTGAACAAACCCATCTTCCTCATCCTACGGACACTATAATCCACCATCATACCCCGGTTAAGCCTAACTTGCCCCTTTTTCTTAACTCTATGGAATATCTCAACATCATCACCATAAACCAAAGGCAGGTACCCCCCTATCTCAAGCAATATATCTTTCCTGAACGCAGTGTTCGCTCCACATAGATGATAATGATTTATCTTGGAAACAGCTATATACACCACATTCGCGAACTTGATCATCCTGTCGTACACGAATATCTCGAACCTATTCATGTTGTCCCAATCAATACCATTTTGGAGCCCAGTTACAGCAACAACTTCTGGGTCCATGAACTCTTCCTGAATCGATGCAATCCAGTCCCTCCATGGCTCACAATCCGCATCAGTCGTGGCCACAATGGAGCCTTTTGCTATCTTGAAGCCATCGTTACGTGCTCCACCCACACCCATGCTCTCCTGCTGTATGACTTTGTCTGCCTGTTTTTCCGCTAACATGCACGTGCGGTCGCTGCTGCCGCCGTCTACTACTATTATCTCTATCTGGTCTCTGGGTATGGATTGGTTTGTTATTGCCGTGAGGCATCGTTCGATGTTCTTTTCCTCGTTATAGGTGGGTATTATAACTGATATCACGTCAGAGTTGCGTAGCATCGCGATTCGTGGTAATATGCTTGATACGGTGATTAAGGTTCTTCGGGTACGCGCACTAGAATAATTAAATTGAACCCAAAAACTTTGTTACTCTGCGGGAAATTCAAACGCATTGTTACATGAAACAAGCCAAAGTCATGTATCGAAGACCATTCTGACGTACCAGCCCTCCGGGATTTCCTTGATCTCCATCATATGATAGGTAACAGCTTTGACCGCGATACCCACCTCGTGGGTTATATTACTGAACCGCTCCCCGTTACAGACCGCTACAGCGCTCAGATTCTCATGATCCACAGTGATATGAATGGATTTAGGAACAAGAAACTCCACATCGTTGATGTACAGAAACTCATCCATCAGGTTAAACAGCAGGCTCTCAAGATCCGTACCCTCCGCATTAAGGATAAACTCCTCCTTCTCCTCGATGCCCGCGAGGGGAGTCATCATGTTAAACATACCAAAAGCGATCTGGGCGAACGCCTCCCCCAGAGTCCTGCCCGTAGCATCTACGAGAAGATCAGCTGTAGGTCCGCCATCGGGGTAACCATAACTCATGTGCTTGATAACCCTCCATGTGTCTTATGGGTTATGTTTCTATCTCGCCGCCGTGGAATCTGAGCCCGTAAACCTTGATCCCATCGTATTGTATCTCTTCCTCGCCCCAGAAGGCGTTGATGTTGCCCCGGCTGATGTAACTATAAAGCCAAGGACCCTCAACGTATCTCTCTGGACCCCGATACGGCTTCTTTTTCTCAACCCGTTCAAGCGCCCTCACAAGGAAGCTAAACACCTCATCAGGGTCCCGGGAAGTGGCTTTTCCATAATAATTCATGGACCAAACCGGTTTATCGTCTCTGAAAACCACTTCTTCCCCGATGAATGGGTTGCCCCCGAAGTACCTGTCCCGGTACGTGTACTCCTCAGATTTTACGAGGTATTCCTTTGACCCATCTTCAAGCTGCTTTGGCTCACTCGATGAGGAGCCGTAGGTTCGTCGTTTTGCGTCGACTAGAAAATCAGCTAGATCCATATAACCTGTAATGAGGGTGGGTTAAAGAAGGTTTTACTCCCACTCGATGGTGCTCGGTGGTTTATGGGTTATATCGTAGACTATCCGGGTGACGCTTGGGATCTCATTGCCGATCCTGTTACTGATCTTTTCCAGTACCTCCCATGGGGCGAAGCTGAAGTTAGCGGTCATTGCGTCGATGCTCTCAACGATACGTACAGCCACAGTGTAACCGTAGGCTCGTTCATCGCCCTTCACCCCAGTGGATTTTGTGTCTGTGAGCACCGCGAAGTACTGCCAGAGGCGTTCACTGAAGGAATGCTTCTCCACCTCCTCCACTACAATGGAGTCTGCGCGTCTAAGTACATCTAATTTCTCCTCGGTGATGGCGCCTACTATCCTGACGGCTAAGCCGGGTCCGGGGAATGGCTGCCTCTGTATGAGCTCTTTTGGTAAGCCGAGTCTCTCACCGAGTCCACGCACCTCATCCTTGTATAGGTCTTCCAGTGGGTCGATTATCTTTTTGAACTCCATGATGCTGGGTAAGCCTCCCACGTTGTGGTGGGTTTTGATGGTGTCGCTGTTCTTTGTTATCCCTGACTCGATCCGGTCGGGGTAGATAGTCCCCTGTATCAGATAATCCGCCTTAAAATCCCGCGCCTTCTCCTCAAAGACCCTGATGAACTCTTCGCCAATGATCTTTCGCTTCTCCTCGGGGTCAATGACGCCCTCCAGACGCTTGAGGAACCTCTTTTTAGCATCAACCACTACGAGTCTGAGTTCCCGATCCTTGAAAGCCTCATAGACACCATCGGACTCGTTATGCCGCATCAAGCCCTGATCCACGTGCACAGCCATAAGGCGCTCACCGAGGGCACGGGCAGCCAACGCAGCCGCGACGCTGCTATCCACTCCTCCGCTCAACGCGATGATGGCTCGCCCATCACCGACAATCCTCTTGATCCTCGCCACGGCTTCCTCTACCGCATCCAGTGGTCTCCAGTTGGGCTCCGCCTTGCACACCTTTAGCACAAAGTTGCTGAGCATCTCTTTGCCATGCTCGGTGTGAAACACCTCGGGGTGCCACTGAAGTCCCCATATCTGCTTCTCAGGCAGCACCATAGCCGCCACAGGCGCCCTATCAGTGTGAGCCAAGGACTTCCATCCCGCTGGTGCCTCGAAGACCGTGTCCCCGTGGCTCATCCAGACCATCTCACATGAGTTTAATCCTTCAAGAATCCCCAGTGGCTCATCGATGTACGCCTTTGTGACCCCGTACTCCCGCGATTTTTCAAGCCTGCCTCCATACATGTTTGCTAGAAGCTGCAACCCATAGCAGAGCCCCAGCACGGGTACTCCCATCTCCAGTATCTCTGGGTCCAGCGCCAGCGCGTCTTGGGCTTTGACGCTGCTCGGGCTTCCGCTGAAGATGACCCCTCGGAGCTTCATCACCTTACTAAGGGCTTCTACATCCCCTCGTTTGGCGTCGCTGGGAAGTATCTCGCTGTAGACGTTGAGTTCGCGTACTCTGCGTGCTATGAGGTGGCAGTATTGTCCTCCAAAGTCGAGGATCGCTATTCCGTCGGGTAAGTACTTGGTCGCCATTACTGAGTATGAAAACCAGTTACCTTTAACGGTTTTGTAAATGAACTAAACCTGAATTGCACGTTTGTTTTTTTTCGTGGGTGCAATTTAGAGCACTCAGTGGGGAATGAGGTTTTCTTCTTGTTTCACATAACAGGAAGGTTGGATTTCCCGCAGTATAACAAAATGCACTATAACCTAAAAGACATTCTTAAAATAATTTGATTAGCAAATGAGTTCGTGGAAACCATATCCCCGAACAATTAATATCGAAACCACGCATAGATAGACTGCTTTGGGTGAACAGACAAAAGTTCAGATACGGTCATTTCAAAGAGAAGACCAGGAAGCAACTCTATCACTCCAAGACGAATTCATCGAGGAATTCTTCCCAGAGTTAATGGGAGACCCAAGGCTACACGAATGGAATAAGGATATCTACGACATCTATTCGTCCTATATGAAAAGTGATGGTATTTTCTGGGTCGTTGAGAAAGGAAAGGAAATCGTAGGTATGGGTGGGATCAAGATCAGCGAAGGAGCTCCAGTCCTCAGCCGCATCCGTGTCAAGAAAACGGAGAGAGGCAAAGGCATTGGAACCTTCCTCCTCAAGCACATGGAGGAGTACTGCCTCAGGGAAAAATACAAGAAGATTCTGGTGGACACCGAGAACCATATGGTCACCGCAGTTAAGCTATACGAGAGTCACAACTACCAGAGGATCAGGGAGACAAAAGAGGAAATAGATGGAAAGATCTACACCACATACTTTTACGAGAAATACCTGTGAAACATAGCGTTTTGCCTCATGTAACAAGGAAATCTTGGTGTGTTTTACCGGTACTGACGCGAGTTCTTCATTATCTTACCTGTAGAGAAAAAACAAGAAAATAAGTAAAAAGAAAGGATGCATTGAAAATTTCTTATTTATCAATTACCTGATAAATAAATAGAG
>CAYUTB010000159.1:0-4341 GCA_964447425.1 uncultured Candidatus Bathyarchaeia archaeon | reverse complement strand
AAGGATATCCTCATCCACGGCGAGAAAATAATCAAAATCCATGACAGCATCAAGCCACCCAGCGGATTTGACTGCGAGACCATTGACGCCTCGGGCAAGATCATATACCCGGGATTCATCGACGGCCACGTCCACCTCATAGGCGCCGATGACGGGCAAGGACCCATGGGTAGAACAAGTGACATCGCGTGGAAGGACATAGTTGAATCAGGCACCACTACTGTAGTTGGGTGTCTCGGGAGCAGCCGATTCGTGCGAAGCCTTCACAGCCTCTACATCAAGACCCTTGAGCTTGACATGATGGGGTTAAGCACATACATGTACACTGGCAGCTTCGTCATCCCACCGCCCACACTCACAGGCGAGATCAGGAAAGACATCTACCTCATCCCCAAGGTCATCGGGCTCAAGACAGCCATCAGCGACACCACTACAAACCATCACACTTGGAGAGACCTCGCAGCCATAACCTCTGAGGTACTCTATGGCGCCGATATCGCAAACAAACACGCGGTTACCCATGTTCATGTTGGTAAGCAGAAGACCCGGATGGATAGAATATTTGAGCTCATCGAGAACACTGGAATCAACCCTGCGCAGGTTATACCCACTCATATCAACAGGCGGGACCCTGATGTCATCACGCAAGCCGTCGAGTACACCAAGATGGGTGGAATAGTAGACCTCAGCAGCTTGATGCGCAAAGAAGAGGGAACACTGACTGGACTAAAACCAGACTTGGCTGTGAAACGCATGCTGGACGAGGGAGCCGTGCTGGAGAACATGACCATGAGCAGCGACGGAAACGTACCTCAGCCCATACGTGACGAGAACAGGAAGCAGATAGGACGCTACATCGCACCATTGGACCTAAACCGCCGCGAGATCAGGGACATGGCAAACAATGGCGTCTGCAGTTTCAGCGACGCGTTGAAGATCATGACCACAAACCCAGCCAAAGCACTGGGCATCAAGAAGGGCAGAGTAGCTGAAGGCTACGACGCAGACCTCGTGATAGCCGATAACGCCCAGAATATGAGAGTTGAACAGGTCTTCTCAAGAGGCAACCTACTGGTACGAGATGGTGAAGCGGTCTGGAAGACCCACTTCCAGAGAGACCCATACTATAACCTGTACCATTAGCCGCCTCGATTATGTTTTATCTCAAAAGAGTAGTGTATCTGTGAATAGATTTGGCTGATATCGAGAAAAAAACCGAGCAATACAAGCAGTCAGCACAAGACCTGCACGACACCTACAACAGGCTACACCCACAGGTCCTAGGCGAATTCGAGGACGAGATGCCCAAATACTGGGGCAGAAAATGGAAAGCAAACACAACAATAGGCAAACTCAAAACCGTCCTCCTCCACAGACCCGGCAAGGAGTTCCTCAGCGTAGGAAAACCAACCCCATGGCCACCCAACGAATCCAGCTGGAGGGCTTGGAGGATGATGGAGAAACCAGACCTCAACGAACTAGTAAAACACCACGAGACCCTAGTGGACGCATTCAAAGCAGAGGGCGTAGAGGTCATCATCAGAAAACCAGACCCATGGGACCCACCATACACAGTGAAATCCATCTACTGTGACGATGTGGCTCACGCAGCAGTCTACGGGCACGTAATCCTCAGAATGTATGACAGCATCAGGAAGGGCGAGGAACTGCCCACCTACCAGACACTTGCAGAGCACGGCATCCCAGTAGTAGGCATGATCACAGGCAACGGCATGGTCGAGGGAGGACCCTGCGGCTGGCTCGACGAAAAACACGCCATCATAGAGGTACACTTCCCACGAGGAAACACAAAAGAGCCCGCTGTGATGAGGGGAAACGAGTCAGGCCACGAACAGTACGCCAACATCATCTGGCAGCAGGACCCAGAGGTAGACATCAGGATGGGACCAGGATACGGCACACGAAAAGGAACCATCCACTACAGCATGGTAGACAGACACACCACCGTTGGAGAGGCAAAATACTACGACCACTACCTGACAGACTGGATGGAGGCCGAGATGGACTGGAAATTCATCAAGCCACCGGATGACCTCGTGAGCATCGACACCCGAGGATTCGCCAAAGGACCAGACTGCGGAGTAGTGCTTGAGCCCGGAAAGATCATCACAAGCGACCAGTACCCCAAGGCGACAAAGTGGTTCGAATCCGTAGGCATCGAGGTAGTAGAGGTACACATCGACAGCCTCATCAGGCCAAGAAACAGCGGAAGCATCCACTGCCTATGCGGAACACTGGACCGGGACCCTGAGCCCAAGAGCTATTAGGCTCACCCCATTTTTTCGATAGTCATATTACCCCATAATGAAACTAAGTTTGTTGATGGCTGAGAAACGATACCTTGGCTACTGCGGCATGTATTGTGGGGATTGCCTAGGCAGGACAGGTGTTATCGCTGAGGCTGCTCATGATTTCTTGGATATTTTGGATAAGTACGAGTTTGAGAAGACGGCGTTAGGTGTCTTCCCGGAGAAGCTTGATGAGTATGATAAACTCGTTGATATGTTGATGTTCATGGAGAACCTCAAGTGCACTAGGTTCTGCAGGGAGATCGATGGCGGCGAATCCACCTGCGATATCAGGCAATGCTGCGTGGAAAACGGGTACATCACATGCAACAGCTGTAATGGTTTTGAGAACTGCGACAAACTTGAGAATGTGTTGGGCGAACTGCATCTTGAAGCCTGCAAGAAAAATCTAAGGGACATCAACAAGATGGGTCTCGAAAAATGGTTAGTTGCAGGAAAGAAGCATCATTACTGGGATAGAGACGTGAAAGAACTAAACGACTAAAGCCCATGTGGGCTATATTTTACAGTCTGGGTATTTTTCAAGCAGTTTATCATGGATCATCTGAGCCTTGGTCTTGTTATCCACGTAGAAGGATCGCCCTTGGAGAAGCTCCGATAGCTCCGCTGGTTTTCGATCCTCGGTTACCAGTATCAGGTCATGTTTTTTCGCGTATTCCGCTATCTCACGATCCATCTTGCCCGATAACTCAACGTTCTGCACAGTCTCCACCTCACAGCCTAGCACTGTTACGTACTACGTTAAAGATACAGCCAATACCACACAATATGTAAACCAGATGAGGTTTACACCATACAAGAAAAATCCAGAACAAGGGAGAGACAGAGCGAGAACGGTTGAGGGAGTTGGTGGCGCGCGTGGCTAGGACAAAATAAAACAATTATACATATTTGTATATTATACAAGTTTATATAATACCTCTGTTATATGGTTGATGGGTGCGAAACAAATGGCTGGTCATAGTCCTAAATTAGAAACAATATTGATGGTAGAGAAAGCCATTATTGAATCAGAGGAGCATCTGAATAGAGCCGCGCTATGGAAAGCACTACCTAGGAAAGTTCACTATTCAACCTTCAAAAATATATTAGATTACTTAGAGGCATCTGGAAAGATAATATTCAACACAGATTTGATCGTTTATACAGGTGTAAATAATACCAAACTTCAAAAGTTAATTGAGACAAGTGTAAAAATCTAGTTTCACATTTTATACCCGAATCTTTTTTCATATTCTGGATGAGACATTAAATCTAATATTTTTGCCTCGATGTTTCCAGCACTAGTTCCAACCAGTGTATAACATGATCTAAATCCTTCTGGGTGCTCATATCTGTAAAGGTTGTTTACTCCATAATTCTCTTTATAATAATCGGGAATCATTTTTTTAGATATACCTTCGCCACATAATCTGCTAAATAATAGGGCTTCTTTCATGCTCTTTATCCAACGCCAATATTTGTGTTCTTGATCCAAATCTTTTAAAATGCCCCAAAGTTCTTGGCTTACCCCCACTTCAAAAACACCTTGCGTTAAATGAGTCACGCAAGATTAACCATCTGTTTAATTTAAAAAATTACTGGGATTCTTCCAGATACTTCTCAAGAGCCTGAATTACAACAATCAACAACGCACCCTTTACGCGCATGCTCGCAGCAGTTATGCGGGGTTTTGTATTCCTTAACTATTATGAAAAATACAAACGGGTACCTTTGTAACAGTTCTGAGAAACCTCAAAGTACTCCTTGAGCCCACTGTACATCTCATCCAACAATAACTTCATACACTATACCTCTCCAACGCCTCATCCATTCGACCACAGGTATGTCGCCCCTCGGGACAATAGCCCAACTGATAACAATAAGGACCAGCCATGTTAAAGACCCTGGGCTCAACCAGTCTTAGCTGTTCAAGCATCATATCCCCCAGCGCCCTAACCTCCCATTGAGCCCTGTTGCATGTCCTCAAGCCGATGAAATGCATCAGTGATCTTCCATCCATGGTCATCAG
>CAYUTB010000158.1:0-4471 GCA_964447425.1 uncultured Candidatus Bathyarchaeia archaeon | reverse complement strand
AACAGGAAGAAAACTAAACTAAAAAAAAGTTCTCCAACATTCTCGATACAAGCCAATAGAAAGCCCCGGCTTTGATCAATGCATTGAACACACATTTATAAATAGCTGTTCAATTGATTGATCAATGTCCTCCCTCTTAACACAAAACCCGTGGTGGGAAAACCCCGAAAACATAGAAACCGATAGAAGCATCCAAAAATACGAAGAAAGCACAGTCAAATGGACACCAAGAATAAAACACTTCATCGAACTAGACACCGAAGCAATATACACCCTCAGAGGACCAAGACAAGTCGGAAAAACCACCCTACTAAAACTAATAATAAGAGAACTCCTACACAAAGGCATCTCACCCAGACGCATCCTCTACTACAGCTGCGACCTCGTAGACAGCCCATCAAGACTCGCCGAGATCATCGAATCATACCTACAAGCCACCGAACACATCACAGACAACTACAGATACATATTCCTCGACGAGATCTCAGCAGTAAAAGACTGGCAGCGGGGAATAAAACACCTTCACGATCTAGGCAAATTCAAAAAAATATGCGTACTGATGACAGGCTCACACAACCTAGACATAAGACGAGCCTCAGAGAGACTCCCCGGAAGAAGAGGCAACCACACCACAAACACCCTCGATAAAGTCCTACTACCAATGAAATTCGCAGAATACATCGACGCAAGAGACAAAGAACTACAAGACATCCTACAGTCACTCGGTTTACGTAAATTCGAGAAAAGAAAACAGATAATCGAAGACCTCGCCAAAGGCGAAATAGCCCCCGAAGTCAAACAAATATCACTCTACATGGATAAAATCTCCAAATACCTTGACGACTATCTACTAACAGGCGGAATAGCCACAGCGGTAAACGATTACGTGAACTACGGAGAAATCACGGAGAACACATATAGAACCTATATCGATGTCACCATCGGAGATTTCCTGAGATGGGATAACAGCCAGATATACCTCGCCCAAATACTAAGAGCCATCAACGAGACACTGTGTTCGCAGGTAAGCTGGAGAACATTAGAGAAAAAAACAGACATCGGCAGCCCCAACACGGTAGCCAAATACGTTGACGTACTGAAATCAGGCTTCGTGCTAAACCCATTTTACGTACTGGACAGAAACAAAGGAACACCAGATTATAACAGCAATAAAAAAATACACTACGCGGACCCATTCATCTTCCACGCATTAAGAGGCTGGATAAACCAAACCCCCGCCTACAAACAAGCAGTCGACTATATTAGAGAAAACAAACCAAAACTCATCGAATCCATAGTTGGAGACCACCTAATACGATTCGCATACAGCCTCAACCCATCCGATAACTTTGAGCCCGCCTTAAACGTCATGTACTGGAAAGATAAGAAAAACGAGGTGGATTTCATAGTCAAGAATGGCGGGGAGTACATGCCATTTGAAGTAAAATACACATCATCATACAATAGCGACGAAATAAACGGTCTCTATAACTTCACAAAACATGGTACAAAATACACTGGAATCGTAATAACTAAAGACCTCCTAAAAACAGTACATAACATAACAGCCATTCCCGCCCCACTACTACTTCTATTAACATAAGCAACGGTACTCAAGTTAATCTAAATTATTCTCCAAGCTTATGAAAATCGCGTCTAAAAAGATGCCAAGCGACAACACTGATAACAAACACGATGAGCAGGAATAACGCCCCGGTGAGGATGTAGATGACGGTGCTCGGCTGCATATTCATCCTATCTCAGCACCACATAATATCCTTCCTAAAAGCCCACACAGTTAAAACTAAAACCACCCCAATACAAATATTGAAGCCACGAGTCCCACCCGCCCTATTCCTCTTCCTCCTATCACCAATCATAGGCGAACTGCTATCCGGCTCAGCGCCACCAGCCGAGTTCTTCACCCCATTCGGATTCACCATCATCACCCTACTATACGGAGGAGGCGCAGTAATCACCCACGAACTCAAAACCAGATGGCGCAAAGGAATAGGCACCACCATCCTACTAGGCGCAGCCTACGCTATAATAGAGGAAGGCTTGATGATCGCCAGCTTCCAGAACCCAAACCACCCAGACCTAGGAGCACTCGGAATATTCGGCAGATACCTCGGAGTAAACTGGGTCTGGGCAGTCGAACTCACCATATACCACGCCATAGTCAGCATAACGGTCCCCATACTGCTAACCGAGTACATCTACCCACAACAGAAGACACAGCAGTGGCTACATGGGCGCTGGAAAACCATAGTACCCACTCTATTCACCCTAGACGTAGCCATCGGCTTCCTACTATTCACCCAGTTCAACCAATATATCCCACCACTACCCATGTACACCCTATTCATAGCAGCCACCCTCGCACTCGCCTACGCAGCCCACAGACTACCAGCCGACTGGGCACGCAGAGGCACCAAACAGATGCGCAAACCAAGATACTACTACTTTCTCACACTCCTCGGGGCACTAACCCAGTGCATCATCTTCGGGATACTCCCCCAGAACCTCACATTCACAGGCGCACCAATAACAGTAGCCATACTAGGCATAACACTCCAACTCAGCATACTCAAACACCTAGCGAGCTACAACTGGCACACAGCCACAAAACAACACTACCACAGACTCCTATTCGGCAGCCTATCCCCATTCATACTATTCAGCTACCTCCAAGAACTAGACCAGACACGCATAGACAACACCACAGGCATGGCACTAGTAGGCACCACATTCCTCATAGCGTTCCTAGTACTAGGCAGAAACCAGCCTAACAAAGAACCCCAACCAATAACTGACATCAACTAAGAAACAATTGAAGTCAGATTCTCAGAGGCAACTGCATTCACCCTAACATAACTCCTGATCAAACCCCTGATACCATCAACCACAGGCGACTCATCGTTGAGCCTGTACAGCTGAGCCTTACCGACCCTACGGGTCTCCACAACCACACTGGCATCCACCAGCTCGGGCAACACCTCATACAAGGTGCTCTTAGCCATTCCCAACGCATCCACCACCTCGTTCCTGGTAAACTCAAACAAGGGGTTATCAAGGAAGAGGTCCAGTACCCGGGTCTTGGGGCTCGAACCGAAAAGCTCCAGTATCACTGATCGCCTGTCTTCACCGTACATATCCACGTTTCCCATCCACTCGATACCAAGCAAAGTATAAATACTTTACCCAAATCGTTTACTTAGTGAACTTTTAATGGTTAGGCGGGATCTGACAGACGAACAGATCAAGGCAGACATACTGAACCGCCTAGTAAACTCCAACGCCTTCGGCGCATACCACATCCCAATCGACCAGATGAAGAGCTGGACCCAGAACAAGATCAAACGAAACGGAAAAAAGATACAACAATGCATCGACCAACTAGCCAAAACAGGACTCATAGTAAAAACCGCCCGAAACACCATCCACGCCGACCACAACAGACTAGAAGAGATATTCAACTACATAGACAAGCATCTAAAATAATCAAGCCTAATCCCAATAAAACAAATAAAACTGCTTAACTCAACCCCATCAATCGCCCATAACCCTGCACAGCCCTATACCCAGACCCCTTAAGCGCCGCCCAGAGCCCAGCCTGAGTACTGGTAACCACAGGAACCCCCAACCGAGCCTCAATGCCCTCAATCATATGCGTAACCGAGATACCAGTACACCCAATCAAGATAATATCAGCGTCCACTGCAACCTCCTCAACCAGCGGCAAGATATCCTCACTCTTTACCTCTCCGACCTCAGACGCATCCCTCAGCCCAAGACCCCGGATATCCGAGACAGTAAACCCATTAACCTCAAGATACCTCTTCTTCAACCTGTTCAAACCCTCAGTATACGGAGTAACAACACCCACCCTGCTCCCCCCTAGAGCCCTAATCGCCTCAACCATAGCCTGATTAACAGTGACAAACCGAGTCCCAGTGATAAACTCAATCCGCTCCGAAAGCACCCGCTCCCAATCCACCCCACCAATCAGAGTACAAGTATAACACCCATACACGATAACATCCACATTAGCAGAAGCAAGAAGCTCAGCCTCCCGCTCCACATCCTTAATCGTGCCAGTGAGAGCCTCCTTGGTGAACTCCGTGAGGAGCATCCGTGCCGAGTGAACAGAAACCTCCCGTGGCACCATCCTATAAAACTCCGGCTCCATCGTGACATTACTAGAAGGCACAAGCAACCCTACACGGTACATCAAGAAGAAAAAGCCTTGAAACCTATATAATACTACAGAAGCCTTACGGCGCCAAAATAATGGAGGAATCAAGCCTCATAAAACCACCCCACTCCAGACACGCTGCGCTGAAAAAAAGGGGTCTTAGAAGACAGCTCCGATGCCCAAAAAGAGGAGCACCCAGACTATCACCCAGCCAATAACGACGTTCATTATCGCAACCAGCGCAGCCTTAACGTAATCAGTCTCATAATACCG
>CAYUTB010000157.1:0-4471 GCA_964447425.1 uncultured Candidatus Bathyarchaeia archaeon | reverse complement strand
TACTATGGCTTCGGGGTTTTTTGTGCTGAGGAAGGGTCCTCTGCCACGTAACGGGTTTACCCGTATGGTTTCAGAATCATGAAAATGGGTTTTTGAAGGGGTAACATAAAATCCCTGAAGCATATCTCTTTGTATGAATTCTGTTTGGCCCGATGGCAAGCGCTGTGCTGCCTGTTTTACATTTGACCTTGACGCCGAGTATGTCTTCATGGGGAACGACCCAAGTATAGCCAATAAGCCTCGCATCAAGAGTCAGGGAGAGTATGTATGGAACTCGAATATTGTACCCAGGATACTGGATGTGCTGGACGCGCACAGCATCAAAGCCACCTTCTTCGTTGTCGCCATGAACGCCATTAATCACCCTGATGTGGTAGCGGAGATAGTTGATCGTGGCCACGAGGTAGCCACGCATGGCTGGAAACATGAGGCTGTGGATCACCTGCCCTATGAGGAGGAGAAAGCCCTACGAATTAAGATGATGAAGGCGATAGAGGACGCTACAGGTGTTAGGCCTGTTGGTAACCGTGTGGCTGGGGGTGAGATCGGTCCCAATACCCATAGCATTCTGAGGGAGTTGGGGTTCATCTATGATAGCAGTATGAGGGGCTCGGATTTGCCGTATAAGCTGGAGAACGGTTTGGTGATTGTCCCCAGCTATTACGAGATGGATGATTTTCACTTGTTTGCGGATTACCCGATGGCTGGGTATAAGGCTCGGATGATGAGTCCGGAGACTGGGTATGAGATCTGGAGCAACGCTTTTGATGGCTACTATAGGTATGGATTGTGCTGGACCAGTATGTTTCATCCTCAGATTATCGGTAAGCCGGGGAACATCCTGTTGCTTGAGCGTATCATCAACTACTCGAAAAAGTTCCCTGATGTATGGTATGCAAATGCTAGGATGATTGCCGAGTACTGGAGTAGCTAAAACCCATCTTTGTCCCATCTTTATGGGATAAATTTATATGAAACTAAACAAAAATACACCCATACTTTCAATCAATAGTGACAGTAAGGGGGGATGAGAGTGCATCAATACCAGATAGGGATGGCGGCGTCATACATCGCCTTAACGCTTGGATGCTTCTACTTCATTTATGCCCTCAAATACTACCTCTCAAGCCTCATTGCCCTCGGCTTATTCTCCTTAGATCCCTCAAAACTCCCCCCCGATCACCCTATTCACAGGATACTTGCACCGAGGCTCAACCAACAGGTTTTCATCGGTGATGAGCCTTGGGTCTCTATTCATCTGCCATTCTTTAACGAGTTGAATGTCGCCCGCCGGATACTTGAGGCGTGTATGGACATTAACTACACCAATTATGAGGTGCTGGTGGCTGATGACTCCCGTGATACCACCTTGGAGATTCTGCATGAACGTGGCTGGAGAAACGGTGACCCCATTATCAAGTTTGTGCACAGGAAAGACAGGTCCGGTTACAAGGGTGGAGCTTTGCAGCAGGCTCTCAAGTTTATTCACCCCCTGACCGAGTACGTGGTGGTTTTTGACGCCGACTTTGTGCCTCCAGCTAATATACTGCAGCAGTTTATACACCAGTTCAGGGTTCACCAGCAAGACTCCAAACCAGTCGCGGCTGTGCAGGGGTACCAGCTTCATTATCTTAACCGCAACGAGAACTGGATCACCAAGGGTGTACGGGCTGAGTTTAGCGGCAGCTATATGGTTGAGAGGGTGGCGGAGGAGCTGCTTGGGGCTATGAAGATGGTGAGTGGGAGCGTCTTCATGTTCAAGGCTGGCGTGTTGAAGGAGCTGGGGTGGAATCACAGCATCACAGAGGACTGGGACCTGACCCTGCGGCTCTATCTTGAGGGCTACAAGGTTGCTTACACTCCGTTAATTCAGGCGCCTGCCGAGATACCGACTACGATTCGCAGGGTCATCAGGCAGAGGATGAGGTGGGCGGAGGGGCATACCTATGCTGTGCGTAAGTATTTTGTCTCTGTTCTCAGGAGTAGCAAGATTTCCTTGGCTGAGAAGCTGGAGTTTCTCTACTTTGCACCCTATTATCTGCAGTCTTTTGTCTTCATACTTGGGAGTATAGCTTGGATTGTTGCACAGTATTACAAGAGGCATCCATTGTTCTGGACTCCTACTCTCGGCTGGAGCCTCGTACTCAGCAACTTCCTCGCCATCCCCATGATGGGGTTAACAGGGGTCTTCCTAGAGGGAGACCTCGCCGAGGACTATAATGGGGTGTTTGGATTTATCGCTTTGAGTTACTTCATAATGCCTTATCAGGCATACGCTGCGTTGAAGGGGCTCATCGAGGATAGAGAGGGGTTCTGGGTCAGGACCATGAAGACTGGGCATGTGACTGATTACTTCTTGGGTTTGAAGCTGCGGGGGCTCATCGAGTGGATCAATAAGCTGAGAGGCACACGGGAGACTGAACACTTCGGTGCCTTGACGCCTGTTCAGCTTCCTGTCAGGCGTCTCCTCTTGTCCTCGCTGGTGTTTCTTGTTCTCTGGCCTGTCTTTGAGTTTGTTTCCGGGGTCTCGACGGGGTGTAGCCTCGTGAATTTACTGGGTTTAGTTATCAAGGGTGTTGTGAATGGGTAGACATTACAATGTGACGGGGGGTAACCTCTATATCTTCACCACTGAGCGGGACCGACTCCTCGACTTGGGGGTCTTTCCCAAGGAGTTGAACCTCTTTGAGGCGGAGTCCTCATGGAGGATAAGTCCATGGATAGCTGTGGTGGAGGATGTTCTTCAGAAGGCGGCTGAGATGGCTCAGATCATTCTTCAGCTGAATGACTATGAGAAGATCAATTTACCGTTGAGGGTTTTGGAGCACTATTTCCTCGATGGAGATGAGTACTCGCTGCTTGAGACTGTAAGAGAAATGGGTGCGGAGGCGTCGCCGGTGATTAATTTACCGGATGATGCCCCCTAGATTAGTAGTTGCCGTATTTTGTTACGGCTCTTCCTACTGCGTTGTAGCTGGCTCTTGGCTGATCCATGTAGACGGTGCAGCCTGGGCCGAGCATGAAGCCCCCGCCCTCGCCTGCGTCATCGATGGCTTTCTTTACATCTGCCTCGACCTGGGCTACGTCGCCGTTGCGCATGGAGACTGATCTGTCGAGTCCTCCGCAGATGGCGAATTTGTCTCCGTAGATCTTTTTGCCTTTGTCGAGCCACATGTAGTCGTGGGCGTCCCAGTTGATCATGTCCACTGGGTATTTTTTGAACCAGCCTGACTCCATGAGTCCCTGGTCTTGTGCGTTTCCCTCTGGTGTGCTGCAGATGTGCATCATCTTGATGTCACAGTCCAGTGCATCGAGTACCTTCTTGTCGTAGCCCAAAGCGTATTTTTCCAGCTGTGGGATGGTGAATTCTCGCCAGATCCTGCCTCCTCCTCCGATGCCGAAGAAGATTCCCTGTATTCCTGTGTCGATGCATGCTTTGGCGAAGTCTATGGTGGTCTCTGTGATGATGTCCAGTCCGTGTTTTAGGCTGTCGGGGTTTTTCTTCATGTCCTCCATTACTCTTTCCGGGGTTCCTACTCCGTTCATAGCCTGTATGATGGGGCTGGGGATGGTGTAGATGACTGGCATGGTTCTTAGGTCTCGTGCCAGTATCTCGTTGGTCCTGACGAATTCTCTTAGCTCCTTCTTTGGGTCCAGTACCCAGAGCTTTTCCCAGTCCTCTGTCTTCTTTACTATGGTTTCGAGGGTTTCGGCTTCTTCGTCGTTGTCTCGGAAGTCAAATTTGCTGCCCCAGTGCATTGCCATGAACCTGTAGTATGGTGTTACCTTGAGTAGGTCCATCTTGTAGTCGAGTTCTCTTAGTAGTGCAATGTGGGCTCTTGCGGCTTCTTCTCCGTTGCGTTGTGCTAGTTCCCAGCTGTAGTAGTCTAGCCAGTTTGCTGCTGGGAAGTGTCCCCAGATGCTCCATGGTACTCTATCTGGTTGCTCTCGGCGGATTACCGCCATGACTCTTTCATATCTCTCAGAATCCAAATTGTATCATGTAGAGAGGGGTTACTTCGCTATTGAATTTGTCTATTCATCCTCTCGTCTCCGCGAGTTGATGAGGTAGATTATTATGGCGATTATTGCGAGGGCGATTGCTGCTGATTTGTACTGTGTCCAGTCTGGTTCAAACTGCTGTGGCTCTGTGTTTGATTTGGCTGCGAGTATCACCGGTGTGTCACTGATGAGGCTCAGGGTGAAGTTCTGCTGGTTATATGTGATGGTTACCTGTTTTGTGAGGTTGTCGTTGTTGATGAGGTATGGTCCTCCGGGCTGTGGGTTTTTTATTACCTCGATGTGGCGCATGTAGGTTATGGGGATTACTGCTTGTCCCTGTTGGTTTGTGGTGACTGTTTTTGTCTCGTTCTCTAGGTGTATGGTTAGCTCTGCCCCTGCTGCTGGTTCATTGTTGATGGTTGCTTCTATGAGGTAGATTCGCTTGATCCGGGTGTACCCGTCCTTTACT
>CAYUTB010000156.1:2199-4492 GCA_964447425.1 uncultured Candidatus Bathyarchaeia archaeon | reverse complement strand
CGGGTTCTCCTAGCCTGGTAGGGAGCTGGCCTGCTAAGTCAGTGCGGTTATCCGCACATGGGTTCGAATCCCATACCCGACGCCAATTCTACAAATTTTCCTTTAGAAATGTTTATCACCGATTGTAGACAATTCTGTTTACGATATAGTTGACTCAGGTACAGTTAAGACTCCCTCCCGGTATGGTCGAAGAGATCGATCAATGGATAGAAGAAGGCAAATACAAGAACAGAAGCGATGCTATAAAGTCAATACTCAACATGCACTGGGAACGTGAAAAGACGCGCGAGTTTCTCTTAATACTCAACTCTAGAAGCGAGGAAGCCAAGAAGTCTCCCAATGACTTGATTCCTCTTGAGGAGTAATCTTGTCTTTCTCTGTTTTGTTACATCCTAAAGCAAATACGGAGCTAGAAAATTTAGATGAAACAATAGCCAAGCGGATCAGAGAACGTCTCCGGGACCTTAGGACTGATCCTGAGAAGCATGGGTCAAGGCTCAAGTTCACTGATTTCTGGAGGGTTAGAATAGGGGATTATCGTGCAATTTATGAGATTGATTATCAGGGGAAACGGGTAATCGTACTGTATATCGGTCATCGTAAAAATGTGTATGATGACTTTTCAAAAGTTATCTAAAGAGATATGATTACTTTGTCTGCTTTCTTTCCCGATATTTTCTGTAGGGTTATTTTGCCTATGGTTATCTTGGCTACGCTGCTGGGCTGTAGCTGGCTCTTTATTATCTCCTCGGGGTTATCATCGAGTTTATTGATCATGAGTTTCAATGCGTGTCGCTTCTCTGCGTGGTCTTCGATGAATGTGACAATGCCGTTGAACTGTGTGGTGTGGTAGAGGTGGTCGCAGCTTCCATGCTGGTATCCTCCATCGATTATTGCCTGTCCCCATACCTCTGGGTTTGATCTGAGATATTCTATCTTCTTTCCCTCGGGCGCGGAGTGGAAGTATATGCAGTTGTTTGCTGCGTCGTATCCGTGGCTCAGGGTCGCGATGTATGGTCGGTTATCGCTGCAAAGGGCTAGGGTGATGTAGTCTGCTTCATAGAGCGGCTTTACCAGTTCCTCTGGGTCTGTTATCTCTTTGTCACTACGCCGCATATGATAACCCTGCATCACTTTGACTCCTTTAGAGCGTTTATGAATCGTCTCACCCTATCCTGGTCTGTCTCATTATTCGAGTATTCAGGTATCATCGGTGAACCACCCATGTAGACCCCTGCTTTTCTGTACCTCATCCCGCTCTCTACTTCTCTGTGGAGGGTTGCATGATACTCTTCCGCCCTGACCTGCAGGTGAAAATCCTTTATGTTTTCAGGCTTAAGCCCAGCACCGGGCATAATAATCACATTATTCCCCGCCAAATCCACGAGCTCAGAGATCAACTCAACCCCCTGAGGCGCAGCGTTTCTCTGCCCAGATGTGAGAATCCTATCAACCCCCAACGAGACTAGCTCATCCAACGCCTTGTATGGGTCTCGGCATAAGTCGAATGCCCTGTGAAAAGTCACTGACAGTGGATGAGCTGCCTTGATCATCTCTTTGGTTCTATCTTTATCGATGGCTCCGTCTGGGGTAAGGAACCCTATTACTACTCCATCGACGCCTACCTGTTTGCAGGTCTGGATATCTCGTTTGATGATCTCCATCTCGTCATCGGAGTAGAGGAAATCTCCTCCCCTCGGTCTGATCAATACGTTGAGTTTTATATCCAGTTTTTCCCTTGCGAGCTTTATGCATCCAAGGCTGGGTGTAGTGCCTCCCTCGTATAGGTTGTCACATAACTCTACCCTGTATGCTCCCCCAGTCTGCGCAGCCAAGGCTGATGCGAGTGAGTTGGCGCATACCTCAAGAATCGGTGTTTTCATGGATTATTGATGTGGGGTTTTATTGGTTAAGATTTTAGGTAAAGTGGTCTATTATGTTGTTGATTTAGTTGAGGGTCGATGATTTTCTGGTCGAGCGCTGGATGAATACATATGAGTACAATGTTGAGGTGAACCTCGCCGAGACATGTGTCAAGCCATTCACACTAAGAGAATACTTGGAGTTCGTAGATAAACAGGACTTCTTTGAGGAGTTTCAGGACAAGGTGCTAACATATGGATACATTGAGGGATACAGTGAGCTCAGAGCAGGTTTAGCGGGTCTATATGACAACGTTGACCCTGATGATGTTCTGGTGACGGGTGGAGCCATAGAGGCTAACTTCAACAGCTTCTACAGCCTCATCGAGCCCAATGACACGGTTATCAGCGTGTTTCCCACCTATCAGCAG
>CAYUTB010000156.1:0-2099 GCA_964447425.1 uncultured Candidatus Bathyarchaeia archaeon | reverse complement strand
TTATATCTTGACCCAAGGGATAGGACGCCTTCAATCGTGGACCTCTACGAGAAGGGGATAGCTGTAGGCAGCTTCAGCAAGCCTCTGAGCTTAACTGGGCTGAGGCTCGGTTGGATTACCGCCAACAAAGAAGTAATCCACCAATGCAAGCTCCACAGGGACTATACCACCATCAGTAAGAGCATGCTGGACGAGGAGCTTGCAGCCTTGGCGATACCTCACTTGGATCGAATATTCAAGCGGAACAACGGGATAATCAGGGAAAACCACAGACTACTCGACGAGTGGATAAGAAAAGAATCCCACATCAGCTGGGTGCCGCCAACCGCGGGCAGCGTAGGATTCATGAAACACAACCTAGACATGACAGCCGAGGAGATATGCTTGGACCTCATCAAAGAGAAAAGCACGTTCCTAGTCCCCGGTGACTGCTTCGAGCACCCTGATCACATCAGGATAGGGTATGGTAATGAGAAAGAGACGATCATTGAAGGACTGGGCAGGTTCTCGGATTATCTAGAATCCAAATAACTCTCTCGCTTGTTTTAATAGCGAATACTGTTCATGTACCCATATGCTCACAGAGAGAAGATTCATTCGAGAAAACATCGACTTAAACTACGCCGAGGGACCGGCAAACGGTCCACCGATGCTGTTTCTTCATGGCTTGACAGATCGTTGGCAGTTTTTCCAACCCGTGATGCCTTCTCTTACTCAACGCTGGCACGTATATGCGCTGGACTTCAGGGGGCATGGAGCCAGCAGCCACACACAGCCATACAGATATCTTGAACACATCAACGACACCATTGCATTCATCGAAGATGTGATCGGGGAGGAGATAAATATCTATGGCACAGCCCTCGGGGGAATGGTGTCCCTGATGGTAGCCGCCCGCAGACCCGACTTAGTGAAGAGTCTGGTGTTTGGAGACGCCAACATCAAACTCGAAAAAGTACGAAAAGTAATGACTGACTATCACACCTTCTGGTCCGGGTGGGAGAAACTAGCCAGCCACCCAGCGCCATTCGATGAATATGTTCAGATGGTCTCGGATATGCCCATAGATATCCCTTGGAGAGAACCGGGTAGATACGGAGACGGACAGGACTACATCACAATAGTGAACAAGGCGCTCTACTTGAAGAATCTCGACCCAGCTGTACTTACCCCGTGGGCGGAGGGTGGAACAGATGACTCTGCATTCAAAGAAGTCACTGAGGGCTACGACTCCGAGGAGATAAGTAAAATCAAATGCCCAGCACTCTTCATCCAGGCAAACATGGAGAAAGGCGGGATACTCGCAGACGACGAGGTTGAGTATGCCTTAGAGCGAATACCTCAGGCGAAGCACATCTACATGCCCATGTATGGACACAACCTAGGCTGCTACTCATGGGAAATAGGTCCACTGCTCAGGGTCCTGCATACTTTTCTAGAATCCCACAGGTGACTGATAGGCTATTGGTGGGTTCTAACCCTATCTTTTATGGTGATATAGCCATTTTCTTTTATTAATCATCCACTTATATTCCTCCCATATGCTTCCTCCGATAATACAGACTGAGCGACTGACTCTTAGGCCATGTAAATCTGTTGATGTGGTACAGCTTCGGGAAATCCTCAGCGATCCTGATGTGATGATATACTCTGGGCTTGATGTAAATGATTATATGAAAAACGCTGAAGATGAGCTTCAATGGTTTAATCATCTCGATGCAGGGGATTCAGGGATCCGTTGGGTCATCTCACTCAAAGACCATGATCTTTACATCGGCGACTTAGGGTTTCTTGAGATAGACCATGGAAACAGGAGAGCTGAAGTAAGTTACAAGCTAACGCAAAATAACTGGAACAAGGGTTTGATGACAGAGGCATTGAAGACTATTTTGAAATATGGTTTTACGGAGCTTGGTCTCAACAAAGTCACAGCGCAGGTTCATACAGATAATCATGTATCACAACACTTGCTCAAGAAACTCGGTTTTACCGTGGAGGGCACATTGAGGGAGCATGAGTATCTATACGGTCAATATGCAGATGTTACAATCTTCGGGTTGTTGAAACGAGAACAAAAAACTAGTTCATAACCATATCCT
>CAYUTB010000155.1:0-4514 GCA_964447425.1 uncultured Candidatus Bathyarchaeia archaeon | reverse complement strand
TGATGTTGAATAGGAGCCTGTTTTCAATTGTCTCTGGGTCTGTCTCGTAGATGTAGATGGCTGAGATGGTTATGGTTGCCAGTAGTACCGCTGTTAATACTATGATCGTGTCTGCCCTGTTCAAGCGCTTTCATCTTTATTTCACGTTTTTCTGGATATAATACTAGGCTTTAGAACACGCTTTTGTTTTCGTTAAGGTTTCTTGATGAAATCGTAAAACGCCTGAAAAGTCTATATCAAGCAAGTATATTCTCCGTTCCAAGATCAACCCAACTAAGAGAGTAACAAAAAGATGGGGCTGTTAAGCAAAAGCCGCATAGTTTTCCTTAAAATCAAATTTGTCAATAATGGAGACGGGAAGATTTAGATCACTAAAAATCGACTCAAAGACACCCCCCACATCCTTGATCTTCTTTTCGCATTCAATCCTTAACTCGATATCCGAATCACCATCAATAAACAAACGACAGTTCGCTTCAACACCATCGACATTAACAGATTTGCTGATTTGAAGATACTTTGTCCGAAGCCAAAGCTCTCCACCTGAATTGTACTCTATATCCAAGACACCGACGCGGCTATCATCCCTAAACGTCTCTTCACCAGCGTCCTCAACGACACGACTCCAAACAGGCTTACCATCAATGGAGCTGCTGAAGTGCTTACCACTCGCGTCATCGTCGTATCGAATAGAGTTCTTCTCTTGGTTAACCCAGAAATCACTCATGTTAAAATAATAGCCAAACCGTTCCCAGAACTGGTTCAGGCGACCAGTCTCGTTAGAAAGATAAGTAAAATGATAACGCGTAGAATCTGTGCCTACTCCATAGCTCAGACTGAGCCTGCCACCTCCGAGAAAAGAGTCTACCTCATAGTATTCATCATCATTATACTCGTCGCCTACCTCCACACTATACCCTTTCTTCCTCGCGGTGTCCGCTAGAATTGATAAGTTCCTTGAATCAACACGAATTGGTTGAGCACTGTATCCTCGGAACAGTGACATATCCTGAGCACCGAAGAGGCTGAAGAAACTAGGCATGAAAATAAGATACACAGAGAAGGCGATGAGAAACACCGCAATGACCACATCATATCGCCTCGGGCTATTCACTATGCTTCAGCTCTTTTTCTTTGTTTAGTTCAGCAATTATCGTCCAGAATCCTGTAGTAGCTAAGAATACTCCGATTGTCAGAAATGAGAAAGAGTAGTCAGGTGTTTGAATAACGCTATATGAAATAGGCACCCAGAATGGATGAAATATGGATGGGGTTTCACATACATCTATACCAACATCTGAAGCGTAATCAATGACTTGAGTGCCTGTCTTAGCGATCAATAATCCAAAGATCAACAGAACTAGCCCAATGATATGCTTACCTGATATTCTTCTCATGATATAATCGGCGCCTCCTCTCCATACTTAACTGTGAACTGGAATTTTTCACCCTGATACTCAAGATGGATTGACCCTGAGCCTGATGAGGGGAGACTCTTAATCAGCTCCTCTAGTGTTCTGCTTTCCTCATCACTACATACAACCCACTCAACCGGATGAGCGTATCCTAATGCATAGCTACGAGCCTCAATCTCAAACGCCTCTTTAAGAATCGGGGACCTATCTCGTTGTATCAACCAGATCCTCCCCTGTCACTGATTGGCGTTTAGCGGCTTCACTTCTTTTCCTGTAATAGAGTATTCCTGCGATTAACATTCCCAGAATACCTGGATACCGTAGAAACCCTGCCTTATACTCGACTCCTAGATTAATCATATAGGTTTTCTCGAGGTAGGACTGTGAGGCTGGCCTAGTGTTGATGATCACCACGTGCCAATTGCTCTCATGTGGGACCCTGAACCATACATCAGAATACGTGTACGATGATAAACCCTCTAGGTTACTCCCAAGGGGTTTGAATGAGTCGAAGCTCTTTGACTCAAGGTACGACTGGTATTGAGCATCATCCATCATGTACACCATCAACGATCTCCATGAATCGTGGAGGGTCATGTTTTGTGTTTTATCCTTGGCCGATAATACGATCACCGATTCTCTGAAGAGAAAACCAGGGTCCCAAGTCTTGACTGTGTTCGGCTCAAAAATCAACGTATCATCGCATATGATGCTATTACCCAATAATGAGGCCACTGCTAATAATGCGCTGAAATAAAAAAGGGATTTAGGATTCAATGCTATTTTCACTCATCGCTTGATTTATTTTAAGTTTCACATCCTTATAATTAATGGGTCGATAGGCTTTATTCATCTGCACATATCTCCACCCACTACCTGATGCGAGCCCTGCTCAACCCAGACCTCGTAATAGTGCCCGGGGCGCTGTTTCTGCTCAAACCTGACGGCGATATATGTGCAGGGTTCAGGGAGACCTTGATAGACCAGTGAGGCTAGGTTATCGTATTGGAATTGTTTCTGCCAGTAATAATTGGGCACCCCATACTCGACGCTGTAGTTCAGGTATCTCCCCGCCTCCACACCGTTCAGTGATAGAAACGCCCTCGCCGTGTCAACCGCCGTGTTTACATCATCACTTGGGTCACGGTGCGCTGTGAACCACGCATCCTTCTCCCCTGTCAATGTAACATTGGATAATGTCTCGGGGTCCGCCCTGAAGCAGAAAGACAAGACGCCGCTTTCCCCTATCTCTAGAACATCGTAGAACTCGTAGCAGCCCGATATGTTAACAAGGATTGATTCTGCGGGTCTATCATAGCCCCAGTTGGGCTCATCATCCACGACCACCATGCAGTCCACGGGCTCACTGGATTCGAACCCAAATAAGACAAACCCCGGCGCGATTATGGTGTATAAATGCGCGTCATTCATGGTCAACTGGTTCACTCTGCCAACCATAAACGAGACTGGTAGGGTACGCCTCCCATGGCGCCCAACTACGCTTGTACCCATATTTTCAGGAATCCCATAACCAGAGATTTTAAGTTCAACAATGAGCGGTTGTGCCCAAGGGAACCATATCAATCCAACTACGATGGCTGCGAATACCATTAAGGAGACTAGAATGTAGCTTTTAAGGCTGTGATTCATCGGGGGCACATCCTGGGGCATCAATCAAGCCATGTTTCCGCATGATGTCTATGGCTTTCTGGGTCAGCCTCTGTTTCGATGGGTAGAAGTTGTTGGAGAGCAGCCCCTGTTTCTTGGCGGTTGACCTCACACCGCTTGGGAGCATCTCGTACCCAGACTCTCCGCTGTATATTGCCTTGAACTCCTCGGCGTGGAAGAGGATCAGGTTTTCATCACTCTGTTCCTCTAACTCATGAGACTCCACTAAACCCACACTCACCATAGAAGGCGCCGGGATTTGATATAATACTAGGTTTTAGAACACCCCGTGGGCTTCGTCAAGGTTTCTTGATGAAAAACCATTAAAATAACATAAAACTACCCTTTGTAAGCTATGGCGCTGGATGATATGGACGAGGAGGTGTACTCCACCATCTTCAATGCTCTGAGGCACGGGGTAAGACGCAATATACTCAGGATGCTTGAGGACAGGGAGCTCACTCACACCGAGATAGCGGAATCCCTCGGCATATCCAGCAGTCACCTCACATACCACCTTGATGCCTTGAAGGACCTGGTTACAAAGACCGAGCACGGTTACAAGCTCTCAAGGTTCGGGGAGGCAGCGGTCCAGATGACAAAGACCGTGGAGACGCCGCCCCAGCCAAAGATCGATCCTGAGGATAAGACGAGGCTCAAAAACATCACACTGGTGTTAAGCGTCTCGTTGCTGATAATCGCTGTCGCCACAGTTGGGCTGTACATTATTTCTTCTCAGCAGAACCTGCGGCTCTCCGATCTGGGGGACATCGTGTTGGGGGTCTCCGAGAGGCTGGACCAGTACGAGACAATAGAGTCCATAATCGGGGGCTCATCGAGCATCGTGTTGACCACTGGGCGGGAGCTCAACTTCAGGACAAGCATGATACGGGGCACGGTGAACCCATACCAGTTTATCATGGTCTTCTACGTCATCGATGATAACCAGACCCTCAGCATAGAGACGGCTCTGAACAAACCAGAGGGCTTCTATTTCCCCCTATCGTTGCAGGGGGGCAAGGCTTTCACCCCTGTGGAGTCCAACAGCTCCGATGATGCCCAGCATCCTGTTCTGTGGAGCATGAATGTCACGGGACGTTTTGATACAATCAAGATACCCTTGGACAGTGGCTGGTACACTCTGAGCTGGGTTGGACCCGTGTCCGTTGACCATAATGGGCGGGTGAGCCTGTATATCGACTGGGGCAGCAGAGAGATGTGGGATGGCGCGGATGTCAGTTTATGGTCTTACTGTCAGCTAAGGTGCAACGGGACCGTGACGCCTTTTCTGGTGGATACTGCGGGGCTGTTTCATGTTGGTGTGTTCTATTCCAGCGTTATTGGTGATGGATTATCGGGTGGTTGATGTATGAGTGTTTTGAATCAGGTTATCCTCGGCGTCTTGCTGATGGTTACGTTAATCGTGATAGC
>CAYUTB010000154.1:3468-4536 GCA_964447425.1 uncultured Candidatus Bathyarchaeia archaeon | reverse complement strand
TGAGCATCTCGGCTGCTTTCATGTATTCGTCGATCTGTTCTTGGGCTTCTGATGCCTCGTATACCCAGCCGTTTTCCTCTGCCTCTTTGAGTTCTTTTTTGAGTCGGGTTAACTCCATCACGATGTTTACTGAGGCGTATATGGTTCCTACCCAGAGCTCGGCTGTTCCCACTGGCTCTGGTTTGTTCATGAGTTTCCAGCCGTATGTTGCCATGGCTACTTGTCTGCCCATGTCGTTTACGAGGAAGTGGATTATTACGTCGTGTCCTCTTTTTTCGAGTAGGGTTGCAATGCTATCTCCTAGTATGCTATTTCGCGCGTTTCCGATGTGAAGGGGACTGTTAGGGTTTGCGCTGGTGTGTTCGACCATGACTTTCATAGGGTTTTCTGTTTTGAGGAAACCGTACTCTGTGTCATGGTTCTTTACTGTTTCTAGTACTAGTTTTGAGTAGTTTCCTGTGTCTGCGTGGAAGTTGATGTAGCCTTGGACGGCTTCGGCGGATGATATGAGATCGCTTGACTCCAAGGGTAGGTTTTGTATTATGGTCTCTGCGATCTTGATGGGGGACTGCCTGAGGACCCTCGCTAACTGGAAGCATGCCGGTGATGATAGTTCGCCCATGTCTGGTGATGGGGGTAGGCTGTATTTTACCGGTGGTAGCTCTGTTCCCGGGTAGGCTTTCGTTAGGCCTTGGGTTAGGAGCTTTTCACATTCTTGGCGTAGGGTTGCGAGGGGGTTCATGGTGTGTCTCCTTGGGTTTCTTTAGTATCTGTGGGGGGCTTATAAGTTTGCGTTTGGTTACGGTGGGCGGATACTCGGCGTGTTTTTTCTTGTGTTACTGATCGGTGTTTGTGCACTGGTTTGTCGGTAACTGGAGCGCTTTTCGTCATAGATCGGTGCTCAATCTGGGGTGTTCTGGGGCTGGTCTCGGTGCAGGGTCTTGTTTTACGGCTCTGTTGGTTGACCCTCCCTCCCCCCCTTCTTGTTGAGGTTTTCTCGTGGGTTGGATTTCTTTGGTTTTGGAGTGTGTTGTTCTTGGTTAAACGGTGCGGTTATTATGAAGTATT
>CAYUTB010000154.1:0-3368 GCA_964447425.1 uncultured Candidatus Bathyarchaeia archaeon | reverse complement strand
ATACTTGGGGCATTGAGCCATCTTTTTGGGTCATTATCTATCTACCGCTCAGTGATCACGATACCAGGTGATCTCGTTGTTTTCGTTGATATAGAAACCACATAACTCGGAGGTTATTCTCTCATCCTCTTCAAAGTACCCGTAGATGGCGTATGTGCCGTGTATTCGGTCCCCGTTATTATCCAAGGATATGTCCCCTGTTATGCCTCTGTGATTGGCTGAGACATCGATGATAGAGGTTAGAATTGTCTCTGGGTCCGTTGAGTTAGTATCTATGATGCTGTGTGCCATGAGCCAGCAGCAGTCATAGGTGTTCGCTCTTGAGAGCTGCATGTCATGCATGTATATCGCCTTGTATTGTTGATTGATCTCTTGATACCACTCATTTTCTTGGTCCGTGAACTGCGCAGGGCTATACAAATGGACATTGGCAAGAGGCTCTCCGCCATATTCTATTATAAAATCAGAGTCCGCGGTTCCATCAGTGCCAAACCAAGTAGTGTTCAATAGATCGGGATAATCCAAGGTCTCGTTCAAGAAATAGCCTGCCTCAGAGAACGTAACCAATAGCACACATGGCTTAGATTGACCAGTATAGCTTTGGTAAATCGCCTCGATCTCTTCTAGCTGTGTTTTGAAGCTGATTGCTTCAGCGGGGTATCTCACCTTGTGGACAATTTCCCCCTTAAATGAGTTCTTGAATGCTTCAACTATTAAATCGCCCCAACTATCGCCCCTCTGGATTATTATCACCGATGTGTACTCAAAGTCAGATATCATCGCGTTTATCGCATCAACCTGCTGAAGATCAGTGGGGCATAACCTGAAGGCATTATCCTGTAAAGTGAAAAGTGGAGAAGTCGAGCCAACACTGACGAGTGTCATGTTATTTTCCTTGGCGATTGTTCTGGCGCCACTGCAGAGAAAACTACTCCACCCATATCCTCCAACAAGGAATACTCCATCGTCAGCGAATCGCTGAGTCAAGTTGAAGGCTTTCTGGGCTTGACCTTCTGCGCATTCCACTTGAATATTGAATCTCCAAGGGATCTGATTGCTGACACAATAATCGTTAATGTCTTTCTCTGCTAATGATACGAGGAATGCGTCTTTAGGTTGATCTTGCGTGGTTGTGGCGATATATCCTAGTGTTACGTTGAAGTTGAAGAGCTCAGGTTCAGGGTTAACTACTTCAGGCCTGATGAAGCCTATTATAGCTAATAACGAGACAGCGACACCAAATACAACGATTCTTCGATTCAAAGCCGTCGTGAAGACGTTTTCCCTGATACTTTTATCCTTTTTTGAAAAAAATTCTTTACAAAATCTTAGAGAGACTCCTCGATCTCCAAGAGGAGGGAGTGGAGCTCCCGGATAAGGTATCTTTTCTCCACTGTGAGGCTCATGTAGCCGGGGTCACCGGTGACTATGACGTTTGATAGTTCGGACTCGTAATGTTCCAGTCTCTCAGCGTATCCCCGGTACTGCTCCTCGCCGCTGTACTTGTACAGGTCGTTGAGGTTTGACTTGATCTCAACTATCTGTAACAACAGCTCTGTCCAGTGTTCCCGAGGTATCTCCCAGTCCTCAAAGATCTCATACACGATATCCAAGGCTTGAAGAGACATGGAAGAGCTCTCGGTCTTTAAATCAGCTATACGATTCTCATCAACGTTATACGATGTAGAAAATAATGCTCCAAAGATAACCAGCACCAGAAAAAGAAGAGGGAGAAAAAGGGTCATCTTAAAATTTTTCTTAGGTGCCTCGATCTGTTTTTCCCCAATGAGAAAATTATGTGCCTCAACGCCATCTTGGTTTAGATGATAGTAACCTTCTTTATCCTTTTCAATTAAACCCTCAAGGTTTCTTAGGTGATACGCTAGGTGCCCAGATTCTATACCTAGTTTTTGGAGCAACTGAGTATAGGTTTGAGGATTATCAGAGAGATGCTGTAATATATTTCGTCTAATAGGGTGATCCAGTGCCTTATACCGTGAATCTCCTCGGCTGCTCATCACGATATTATAGGCGTCAGGGGTTTATATCTTAACAATCGTGTGAATCTAATCACTGTACCTGCAAAAGAAAAAATGAGTCCTAAACATAATTACATAAGAAACACTAGATCACTGAAAATAGATCATAATTGGCGGGCTCGGTGGGATTCGAACCCACGATCTCCGGCTTCGGAGGCCGACGCGTTATCCACTCTGCTACGGGCCCGTTCAGATAGAGACGGAATGGATTGGATTAAAGCGTTTCTCAACTGGGTTTATGGTAAATGGTTTATTCTGTATCTGTAACTGAAAGTGTATGATTGATGGTGTAACTAGTCCGGGGGCGTTTTTCGGTTTTACCCTCGGATGTGATGGTGAGTTGGCGCGCTGGGACCGATTGGTGGAGTATTATCTGCGGCTTGAGTCGGAGAGTGACAGGATCAAGGTGGTTGAGATGGGTGAGACCACGGAGGGCAACCCGTTCCTGCTGGTGATCATTTCTTCGCCGGGTAACCTTGCTCGCCTCGATGAGATACGGGGCGAGTCGTTGAGGCTCAGTGACCCCAGGGGTTTAACGGAGGATGAGGCGGAGGCCCTGATAGAGCATGGCAAGGCGGTGATATGCCAGAGTATGAGCCTGCACGCCAGCGAGGTGGCGCCTACCCAGATGGCGCCCGAGCTCGCCTTTGAGCTCTTGACGGGTGAGGACCCTGATACGTTGAGGATTCTGGATAACGTGGTTTTCCTCATGGTTCCCTGTTTTAACCCTGATGGGCAGATAATGGTGACCGACTGGTATCGAATGTGGAGGGGCACCGAGTATGATGGTTGCCAGTTGCCTTGGCTGTATCACAGGTATGGTGGGCATGATAACAATCGTGATGCTTTTCAGGTAAACCATAAGGAGTCGGGGTATGTTGCGTCCATACTTTTCAGGGACTGGGCGCCGCAGGCTTATGTGGACCATCATCAGATGGGTAGCTTTGGGGCGAGGTTCTATATTCCGCCTTACACGGAGCCTTGGAGACCGTATGCTGATCCCTTGGTTTACTGGGAGCACATGTGGTATGGTGGGCATATGGCTACGCTGCTTGAGCAGCAGGGTAAGGCTGGCGTCATAGCGGGGGGCAGCACTTTCCCGATGTGGGGGCATATGGGGTGGCATAGGATTACAAATCATCATAATATCTGTGGGATGCTCACCGAGACGGCTAGCGCGAAGCTGGCTAGCCCCATCCATGTACTGCCAGAGCAGCTGAAGGGCAATCACTTCAGTTTCCCAGAGTATGTTGCCCAGACCAATTTCCCTAACCCGTGGAAGGGTGGCTGGTGGCGGCTACGGGAGATGGTGGAGCAGATCAAGGTCTC
>CAYUTB010000153.1:0-4557 GCA_964447425.1 uncultured Candidatus Bathyarchaeia archaeon | reverse complement strand
TGCTCCCATGGACCATCCAATATCGCGCCTCCTCCGATTGTGCGTCTAACCAAGGTGAATCCTTGTTTCTTGGCGTACTCAACATTGATCTCTTTATCCATCAACTGATGATACCCGATGTTGACGAATGGGCTCTCAGGGTGATTCAAAATAACAGTGTTAGGGGCTTCACCGGCGCTCACAGCGTGACCGACAGCCTCATAGAGGTTAGTCATGGTGTAGCCATCGATGGCTCCTAGATCAAGAAGTCTCCACAAATAATCTTCCTCTCCCCCGATAAGGGGTTTGAGGATTAATAAAATTGCTTAACTAGCGTTGATTAAATCCATATCTCCGCCGCCAGCCTCATCGATCCGCTTACGGTAATCAGCGAGGAACTCAGCCATCTTCTTCGATGCTTCCTCAGAGGTGGCTGCTTCCAGTACAAAGTCAACCTTTATGGTGTGTATCTTTTCCCTGTCTTCACCCTCAACTGGTGGCGTAGCGGCGTTCTTGATGTATATATCAGGGTAGTCTATCTGCATCTGCCTGTACAGGGGGAAGAAATCTTTCCAGATCATGCTGATGTTATAGGTTTTTGCCTGGAATACGCTGGTTGCCTGAGACTGGATCATGGGGGCTACGTGAGCATCAAACATCCCCTTCATCTCAGCGGGTACACCTGGGAGCGTGCATACTGTCTTCCCACCGACATCAACAGCCATTCCCACAGCGAACCCCACAGGGTTCTGCATCGGCTTACTCCCTTCGAGTACTCTTGCCATCCTGCGCCCACGGTTGATCTGAGCAGAATCGGTTATCCCACGGTTCCTGTAGACCGCCTCGATCTTCGCCGCTCCCTCTTCATCGATCATTGATTCTTGTCCAAGCGCCATCCCGATGCTGTCCACGGTTAGATCGTCCTCGCTGGGACCCAGCCCACCGGTTAGGATGATGAAGTGGGCGTCACGCAGAAGAGCCTCATTGAGGGTGGAGGCGATTAACTCGGGTTCATCACCTATCATGGTTACTCGGCGGAGCCTTGCGCCTAACTCGGCTACTCTCTTTGATATCCAGTGGCTGTTGGTGTCAAGAATTCGCCCAAAGATCAGCTCATCCCCCGTCGCTATGATCTCTATGTTAACGCTTCCCGTGGGTTTCATACGCTACCTTGACTTGGTAGTTGCTTATACGTTTTTTCTGAGTTGAGTCAGTTTTATATGGTCCCGTAGAAGATGTTCATTGATAATTATGGATATCGAGAACTGGACTATCGAGAAAGCCCTAAAGATAGGTGCAGAGATGGAGCTAGAAAGCTACACATTATACACCAAGACTGCCAATGAGGCAAAATATCCGGGAGCGAAAAAACTGCTTACTGAGATCGCTGAGGATGAGAAGAGGCACAGGGAGTATTTCCTCAAGGGTCTTGAGGACCCCAAGAGCCTGAAGATGAGGACACTCAAGGAGAACATTCCTGATCTGAAGATAACAGATCAGTTGGTGAAGGTACCCCTTGACCCTAAGGCAGACTATCCACAGATATTGATATTCGCGGCTCAGAGAGAGAAAGCAACTCATGATTTCTATGTTCAAGTAGCACGAAAGTTCAAGGACACTGATATGGGGAAGATGTTCAATAACTTCGCCACTGAGGAGCTACGCCACAAGTATCTGATCGAGAAAGAGTACGATGATGTCGTACTCGCTGAGATGTAATCTCAGTTTATTTATTTTTTAATTGTTTTAGCCTAGTCCAAGAATCATTCCAGTTATCAGGACAATGAGCACAAAGCCCGTTATGGCTGCAAACGTCCAATCACGCTCATAGACATAGGCGATAACGCTCGCACCGACTCTACATAGAGGAGTCAGCACTAGGACAACGAAGCCTAAGAATATTATATGGCTTGGCTGAAAGAAGGGCGCTCCCCAGAGAATCCAGTCCAGTGAAGATACGCCAAAGGGGCAGCTATTATCCCCTGTCCAGAGGAATAAACCCAGACCGATCACGATTAAAATGCCGCTGAGAACGACCCCTATCCGCAGGATGTTTGATACGAATAGTTCAAGCCGTCTCACATTCAAAATAACCCAGCCCCCGAGACCAACATCCTGACACCGAGAATTAAAAGGATCAATATGAATATCTTCTTCAAGATGACCCCTCGAACACGAATAGCAACTAATGCCCCTATGAAGCTCCCAGCCAGGGTACCCAGAACAACGGGGGCAGTTACAAAGCCATCGCAGAAACCGTTCCTGATATAAACGAGGGCGCTGGCTGCTGCGGTAACGCCGATCATGAAGTTGCTAGTAGCTACGGCTGCTTTCATGGGTACGCTGCTCACCACGTTCATCGCGGGAACCTTGATCCCTCCCCCTCCGATCCCCAGCAATCCAGAGACTATTCCAGCGATGTAGCTGATTAGGAAGGTTGGAATAGATCTACCTATTCCATAACTAATAGTCTCTTTTCTAGCTGGATCATAGTAGCTGGCACCTAACTTGAGTTTATTAGCCAGCCAATCGTTTTCATGAAAGGCCCAGTCATGTCCTGTGCGTCTCATCTGGAACCACATGACTAATGCGGCGTAGAGCAGGCTTAACCCAAAAAGAAATTGTAAAATTGACTCACTAACCCCCACCATTATACTTGCTCCAGTAACTGCGCCGAGGGTAGTCGCCATCTCAAGGAACATGCCTAACCTCATGTTGGTTATCTCGTCGCGGACATAGACGCTGGCTGATACGCTGCTTGTAGCCACGACAGCCACAATGCTTGCACCGGCTGCGATGTGAATGGGGATATCCAGCACGAAAACTAACAGAGGAACCATGATTACTCCACCGCCTAACCCAAGAAGCGCCCCTAGGAAACCTGATCCAAGGGCTATGAGTAACGCGGTTATTATAAACTGGGGAGTCATGTGGCTAAATCTACTGTACCATAATTTATACCCTTGTTTAAGAAGCCGTAAAATCGCCTATTTTTTTTAAATGGGGCTATAATTGGTTTAATACCAAAAATAAGCCAAAACTCAGCCAATAGATCTAAGGAATTTGGTTTAGCAGTGACCGAGCATGTGCTCGGCTTCCCTGCTACGCTTGAAGACGATAAAGTCATTGTAGCCTAGGGCTTCTGCCTTCGTTTGTCTTCCGTTAGCGGTTTGGACGATCATCTTGTAGATTCTCTGTCCGACGCTGTTGAGGCTCTCGCTGCCATCGAGAATGGTCCCTGCGTTAATATCCATGTTATCAGACATCATCTCAAAGGTAGCCGGGTTTCCGGTGATCTTGATCACTGGAGCCACTGCGTGACCCGTTGTGCTGCCTCTTCCACTCGTGAAGCAGACTATCTGGGCTCCTGCTGCTACCATGTGGGTGACACTGGGCACATCCCAGCCGGGGCCATCCATCAAGTAGAGACCAGGCTTCGTGGGCATATCGAATCTATCCCAGTTGTTGTAGAGGACGCCCTGTATGGGCTTGGTTCCTCCCTTTCGTACAGCGCCCAGGCTTTTCTCCTCGATGGTGGTTAATCCTCCGTCGATGTTGCCTTTGCTCATCCACCTGCTGTCAACTCCCATCGCCTTCTGCCGCATCTCTTGTTCCTCGATAATCTGGAATATTGAATCAGCTACTTTCTTGCTGACAGCCCTCCGCGCGAGAACATGCTGCGTACCGCTCATCTCCTGAGTCTCACCGAACATGACTGTTCCCCCTTCCTCGATTATCTTGTCAGCCGCCACGCCGATCGCGGGGTTGGCTGCTAAGCCACTTGTGGCGTCGCTTCCACCGCACTCCACTGCAAGAGTGAGCTTGCTCAATGGGAAGGACTCGCGTTTGAGCTCGGCTATTTCTTGTTTCATATTCTGGAGGATGCGTACGCCTTTCTCATGGGTCTTCAAGGTTCCTCCTTCTTCCTGTATTGTGATGTTGTAGACGGGTTTTCCGCTGGGCTTTATCTTCTCCATGAGGATCTCGCCTGTTAGTGTCTCGCAGCCTAGCCCAACGATGAGGACTCCTGCTACGTTGGGGTTCAACGCGGTTCCGGCTAGGTTGTGTACCAGCATGCTGTCGTTTCCACAGCCATAGGTCTGGGTAACCGCTACTGCGCCCTCTACCTGTTCAGCGATCTTTTTCGCTGGCTCATAGCTGCAATCTATTGGAGCAATAACCAGCAGATGGTTTCGGACCCCTATTTTTCCGTCTGGTCTCTCGTATCCGTAAAACTCGGTCATGATGTTATCCCCTTTACTTGTTCACCGGCTGTGTGCATGCGGGCGCTGTTGACGTTATGAGTGTGAACCCATTCACCCACTTTAATGGGCTTGGACGCGACACCGATGATCTCTCCATACTTGATTATAGGTTCAGCTAGTTTTAGATCTTTCAAGGCTATCTTGTGTCCGAAGATTATCTTCTCGACTGGTTTACTCGTCAGTATTATCTCCCCATTGGGGCTAAGTACCTCTAATTTTTCCCCAGCCTCAACGATGCTCGTGGTCGTAGCCACGTTATCTTTTGCATCAATCTGTATGGCTTTTTTTGACATGTTAAGAAATAGGGGCATAG
>CAYUTB010000152.1:0-4731 GCA_964447425.1 uncultured Candidatus Bathyarchaeia archaeon | reverse complement strand
GCATACAGCCACCCATCATAGGCGCCGATGTAGACCAGATTCCGCTCAGGGTCGATGGTTGGCGACCCATGTATCCCGTTCTTCGAGAACCGGGTATAATAGCTCCATTTAATCTCCCCTGTCAGGCGGTCAACAGCCACCAGAGCCCTCGTGTCCAACCCGATGTACAGTGTCTCATCATCCACCGCTGGTGAGCTCTTTGAAGCCGAGTACTCCCCCCTGTTAAGCCGATCAGTCCTCCACTCCGGGATCAAACCAGCGCCTACCGTGCAGTCTAGGGGAGCGATTCCCTGATGTGTGACATCCATCCTGTATGTCTCCCAGCCTATGCTCTCGGATACTGTGGCTTGACTAAAGACAGTGACTCTAGGCTCAGGCTCATAGATTATACTGAATGAGATTATTGCTACGAGTAAGAAAGCCGTCCATGAGGATAATCTTCTCCAGTTAATGGTAGCCATCCTTGATACCTTTGGATACCTGTTGAAGGCACTATATGAAATGGGGCTACCTTTTTTTTAACGCGAAACCCGTGATAAATCGTCATGGATAACCCCAGATATTTTAGATCCATCGAGGAGTGGCGCGATTGGCTCAGCGAAAACCACAC
Source organism: uncultured Candidatus Bathyarchaeia archaeon (assembly GCA_964447425.1). GTDB lineage: Archaea > Thermoproteota > Bathyarchaeia > TCS64 > TCS64 > RBG-16-57-9. The sequence continues at coordinate 4,121 of CAYUTB010000152.1, read as the reverse complement.
AGACATAGAAGCCATCTGGGTGAAGATCCAGAAGAAAGCCTCCAAGAAACCCGGGATCAGATACGAGGAGACTGTGATAGAGGCGGTGGCTCACGGATGGATCGATGGGAAGATGAAAAGCCTCAACGATGACGAGTTCATGCAGCGCTTCACACCCAGAAGAAACGGCAGCGTCTGGTCCCTCAGCAACCGTGGACGCGCCGAGCGTTTAATCTCCGAGGGCAGGATGACCCCCACTGGTCTGAAGACGGTTGAGGAGGCGAAGCAGAATGGGAGATGGGATAATGCACGCTCCAGCAGCAGAGGCGCAACTGATGTGCCCAATGATCTAATAGAGGCGCTCAAGGAGAACAAGGCTGCATATGAGAACTTTGAATCCTTCCAGCCTTCAGCGCGATTCATGTATATTCACTGGGTAAACGAGGCAAAACGAGAGGATACCCGTGAGAGGCGCATAAAAACAGTGGTTGATCGATCAATGAAGAACCTGAGACCGGGGATCGATCTCAGGGTAAGCAGAGATTAATCCCTGATGGCTTCTAGGAAAGCATTCAACGCCTTCAGCAGAGGCTCTACAGGCTTGGATAGGAACTCGTGGGGCACACCCAGCAGTTTGACATGATAAGCCTCTGGCAGAGTGTCTAGTGCCTTCTGTACCTCAGCGTCGCTGAGCATCCCATGCTCCGCCTGCAGTATCAGCACCGGGCACTTGATCTTCGTAATATGCTCCTCTGGGTGGTACCCGTAGAAGTGGCTCCCCGGTGATTCAAGGGTCATCCCGTTCTCAGCGATGGTCCTGAGAAGTTTGGTGTCCAGCACGCTGAGGTTCTTTGCCCTGACAAGCCCATAGACTGGATCGAATTCTTGTGGGTTTGCTTTCTGCATGGCGTGGAAGATATTTTGATATGTCTGATTCTTCTGGATGAGCTTTATCGACTCTAAAAACGCCTTACCCATCCTATCAGAAGGCTCAGGCTCGTTTAGGCTGCTATCTCCCAGTATAATCGCCTTCACTTTCTCAGGGTATACAGCTGCGAGCTTTGTTGCTATCCTGCCGCCGAGACTATGCCCAAAGATTACAGCGGGTTCACCGATTATGTTATCCATGAATCTCACGGTGTCCTCAAGGTAGTAGCCGAACCCATAATTCTCGGTGTGTTGAGACCTTCCATGTCCCCTGAAATCCAGGGCGTATATCTTCCAACGACTCGCTAGTTCGGTTATTATGGGTTGGAACGCTTGCCACCTGTTGGATGTTCCATGCAGCAGTAGCAGTGGCGGTCCATCTGAGTCAGTCTCCGCGTAGTTGATCTCCGCGCTACCCGTGTTGAACCGTTTCTCGGTTATCATAATTGATAGTTTGTTTTCAGGGATTTAATGCTTACAGCTTAAATTCTTCAATGGTCTTCAGCTTGGGGTATCTCCCGGTTCTGGGGAACTCGGCGATCACAAGCTCGACGCTTTCCACTCTGAGTGTCCCGAGTTTTGTCTCCCTAATCTTCTCAAGATGTTTGATGAGTTGCTCGTAGTCCTCTGTGCCCTTGTAGAGCGCTATGCTGATGTGTGGCAGGAACCGGGGGTAATCGTTTCGAAGCTTCTTTACTCTGGGTATCTCTAGCAGCGCCCCGTTGATGTTTCGTATGAATCCTCCGTCATGTGCTTGAGCACATACTGTTGACTTGAAGTTGTTCAGGTGCTCTAGTCTAACATCGAATGGCTTGAACTCCTTGAGTCTATCTTTGGCTGCTCCTATCAGGGCAGGCAATTCGTCTTCAGTATACTCGTCTGGGGCGGTTTTCTCCTGTACCAGAAAAGCATTCAGCTCCTTGACGGTCATGTGAAAATAGTCCTCAGGCAACGGGTCAATGCATATGTATTCAGCTAGCCCCGTTTGGGTATCCTTGATTCTCTCAATAATCCCCCTGTCTCTTACCCTTATGAGAAATGTGAGGTACTCTGTCCTGCCTCTTGCCCAGTCGTTATCAACCCAGCTACCTGTTATAAATGGTGGTTGATGCCGGGTATCCCATATGTTGTTGAACTCCTCGGCTTGTTTCTCGTAGTCGAGTTCCATGAATTATGGTGCCTTGAATTCTATCTAAAGTTCAATGTACTGAATTTCTCTCTCATCAGGTGATCTGTAGCTGAATCCGTCATGTTTCAGCTCCAATAAAACATAATCCGGGTGCTTGGCTGAGTCGAAGAAATTAGCTGCCCATGTGGCCTTATTATATAGCCTTCCCCGCACAGCTTCATCTTCTACTTCCCATGTCTCACCCATTCCCCGTATGAAGCCATCCGCCTTCTCACCCTTAAGCGTCAGATAGTACTCGAAGCGTGGATTTCCTCGAATCTGCTGGAGCTTCTTCGCGTCTCTTCCCCCACGCGCCCCAGTGATCATATAGAATCTATCATCAAGGTAAATGAGCGTCATTGGTCGAACCCTTGGCTGGTTTCCATCTGCTGTCGCGAATGATACTACCTGCTGCTCATTGAAGCCTGCTATAATCCTATCCAATAGTTGCATGTCTTCACTGATGCCGCTTGTTTTGATAAGGGTTTCAAGCAATCAATGCTGAAGTTCAAGAATCAATCCTGAGCACTAGGATTAAATACGATACAGCGCCCCCTAGCCGATAACACGAGGAATATCCGATGGCGGAACCGAGAAACGATAAAGTATACTTGGGGTACCTAGCCTCCAGTCACTTCATCATCCACGTCTACACGATGCTCCTCCCAGTGCTCCTCCTACCATTCAGGGACGAGCTGGGCATCAACCTAATCCAGCTAAGCCTCCTCGCATCAATCCCACGCCTCCTAAACGTATTCATCTACATCCCAACGGGAGTAATCAGTGATCAGTACCCAGCCGAGACCCTCTCCATGAGCTTCTTCGTAACCATGTTAGGGGCTCTGGTCATCCCCCTGAGCAATGGATTCTACGCTCTGCTCGCAGGTTTCATCTTATTATCCGTTGGCTCAACTCTATACCATCCTCCTAGCTTGAAGATGGCTAGCAACTTTGACCCCACAAAGATGAGCCTAGCCATGGGCATCCACAACATAGGCTCCAGCATCGGCTTCGCCGCGGGTCCACTGCTCCTCGGGCTCTTCATGACTCGTTGGGGTTGGAGATTCAGCTTCTATGTTTGGGCAGTATTCACGCTCCTCATGGGGGTTCTCAGCTTCCGCTACACGAGAAAGACGCTGACGCGTGGAAAGAAACGTGAGATCAGCTTCCTCAAAGGCATAAAGGACATCACTACAAAGGATTTCCTCATAGTGGTGGCTATGTCGACTCTAGTAGAGGCGATTTTCAATATTCTGGTTACTTATGTTCCAGCGTATTTCACCATCGAGATCGGTTTGAGTTACAGCCTTACGAGCATCATATCTGGGCTCGGACCGTTGACTGGTATACTGGGCAGTGTTCTCGGGGGATATGCTGGTGACCGGTTCGGCAAGTACCGTATGGGGATACTGGTCAATGCTTTGTTGGCTGGTTTTCTCTTCATCTTTCCATCGATGAGAACCCTCATGACTGTAGCTGTTATCTATGCGTTGTATCGTTGCCTGCAGGCTGCCTTCATGCCGTTGCTAAACAGCATGATCGCCAGCCATAGCAGTTTGGAGAATAGGAGCTTGGCATACAGCTTCAACTTTGTCATGGTGAACTTGTTTGGATCATTGGCTACTACTGGTGCCAGTGTCTTGATTGAAGGTTATAGTACGAGGGTGATTTTCCCTATCTGCATAGCAGCGATTGTCCCCGTTTGTGCACTTATCTGGTTACTGAGCCGTTATGGGAAATAGCTTCGCTACTAATTCGCTGCTTAAGGCTGATGTTACCATAATCTCACAACCCGGAATACATAACTCATAAACAAATTTTCTAGTTACACTTTTTTGCGGATCAACCATGATGAATACCTATATAGTAAACTACTACGGCTGGATTCAGATAATCATCAACCTCTGGATTAATTGCTGGTTCTTCTAGCCAATACCCTCACTCCCTTTTTTTTGTAAATGAAAAAAAGGAATGGAATTAGCGTGGTTTAGATATGCCACCAGAGGTGCATACAGATCATCCTAAGCCACCAAGCAGTGTAACAGAG
>CAYUTB010000151.1:0-4802 GCA_964447425.1 uncultured Candidatus Bathyarchaeia archaeon | reverse complement strand
CGCGGCTATCAGCGTAATCATAGCCACGCCCCTTCACCGTGGAAACCTGCTCACCAGCACCGAGAATACCCTGACCCTCCAAGTACTGTAACGCGTTCAGGGCAACAGAGAACACCCGGGGAAAAACCCTGAAGCTACAGCTGAACCCCAGCCCCGTCTCCCCGGTGAACAGATTCAGACTATCACTGATCACCGCCGAGACATTATCAGACTTATAATTAGCAGCCAGGGATGGCTTGAAGACGAAGTTTCTCGTCTGCTTGCCCTCACTGAGAATCGGTGGCTGCATGGCACCATAGGGAAGAGATAGCCTCGGGTTTACTGCGCTGCCACACTCGATGCTCAGGGTCTCTGTGTACTCGGCGCCAGCTGTGAATGAAGAGTCCAACGACTTGGGCTCAAAGGATACCTGTCCCGGCAAGTCCCTTAGCTGGCTCCTAAGCTGAATATATCTGTAGCCCATGAAGCCGAGCCCGGACAAGCCGAGACCTATCAGCAAGTAATCTATGAACATGGCTCCCCACAGCGCCACGATGACACATGCCAACAGAGCCCTGCTTCCGGTCTCTGTATACTCTACTTTCATCTATAACCCATTGGTTGATTCAAATCAAGCACCGTCAAATACTCCGTGAAGCCCCCGTCGCCAATCCATCGGACCGCGTCTCTATACCCCAGCTTTACAGCTTGCATCACAACCTCAACGACCCTGCTCACCCCAAAAGACTCCAAATGCCTCTGATATCCGCTCTTCAACGCTTCCACTAGCTTGGTCACTATTTCAGCTAATTGCATAGACAGCGTCACATTAGATACCCGGTCAACGAGCCTAGATGATAGGTAGAGAATCCCCCGCTCAAGACCATCAAGGACCCGGTACAGTACATTCTGTCTTACCGCCTTAGCCCTGATGGCAGATAGGAATTCCCCTGTAAACATAATCAGAAATCACACAATAATGGTTATTAGTTGTTTCTAATACGCATCCGCCTTTAAAGCTCACGCCTAAGCCATAGAATACCATATTTTCATTTTTTCTTCACAGTTTGTTTATAAGCCTCAACGAGACAAATAAGGATACAATGGCGACTATCACGTTAAACACCTCCACAGTATACAGCCAATGCGGGGCACATAACTTCAAAGTACAGGACGACATCTACAATGGGGAACTCAACTACACAAAAGTCACCGTGAAATGCATGAAATGCGGCACACCCATAGAGACCATCCAGCAGAAAAACAGGTAATCCCGGTCCCTGTAATCAAGAGAGATTCACATTTCGATAAATAGTTCATTATAACTAGGAGATTATGAGGATCAAAACCATTCATCAAGAATCATTCTCAATGACACTTGAGAGAGGTAATGTGAAGCAGAATGCAGAGCCCTTCCCAGCGCCCTCTGACTCGACCCAGATCTCTCCACCGTGAAGCTCCACTATTCCCTTGCAGATGCTTAACCCTAACCCGATGCCATTCGTTACCCCATTCACGAGAATCCCGGGGAAGGGTTGGAAGATCTTCGGCATATCATCAGGGCTTATCCCGACGCCTACATCGATGACCTTCACAAGCACCTTATCATCAACACGCTCGACATGGATCTTGATCACAGAGCCCTGTGGGCTGAACTTGGAGGCATTCACTACAAGGTTAACCATGACCTGCTGCAACCTGTCACGATCCCCATATACCCATATGTCACCGTAAGCCGCATCAAGCCGCTGATCCCGCTCAGCAAGAATCGGGCTCAACTCATCAGACAGTTGAGTGTAGAGCATGCTGAACCTGAATATTGACTTATTCAGCTCGAGTCGCCCGGATTCTATTCTCTGCACCTCCAAGAGCTCCGTGGTGAGTTTATCAAGACGATCAATGTTACGCATAATCACATCAAAATACTGTACAAGCTCCTTAGACGTGCCCTCATCAAACATCATCTGAATTAACTCGGTATACCCTTTGATAGAGGTAAGAGGGGTCCTGATCTCATGGGTAGCGGTCTGGATGAAACGGGTCTTCATCTCCTCAAGGCGCCTCGCCTCTTCAGCCCTTGCCCTCTCCTCGATAACTTTCCGCTGAGCCACTCGTTCGTTCTCCATGCTCCAGAGCCGTTCGATGTTTGAGGCAGCGTGACCGCAGAGAAGCATGATCAATGAGACATAGTTATCGTTAAAGTAGCCTACCTCTGGACTACCCATAATAATCACCCCTACAACCACATCACCCACGGAGACCGGGACAGCCAACTCACTGAGAATCCAGGGAACAACATCAAGATAATATGGGCAAAGTCTAGTGTCCTCAACGACTACAACCTGGTTCTCCCGCGCAGCTTTCGCGGCGACACCTACCCCACTCATGGGGTAACGTGTGCCCTGCAGTTCACCACCCCGCATCTTAGCAACAACCAAGTCATCGCCATCAACTACCAGAAACGCAGATACAGGCGAAGCAATAACATCCTCAATTATACCCAAGCAAATTTCAGCTATCTTCTCCAAAGAGTCACACAGGTTCATGGAGGCCATGGTAACTGCAATAGCTTTAAGCCGCTTCTCATAGGCCTGCCTTTCCTCACCGGAACTAATGCTCTTCAACGCTGAAGCAGCATGAAGAGAGAGGAGTTCCATCAACTTGACATCGTTCTCACTGAACTCATTCAGTTGAGTGCTCTCAATGTTTAGTAAAAGCACCACTCGGCCATCTACAATCACTGGAACAACCAACTCGGATAATAACGGCTCCTGCGGCTTCCATAGTTGTAAATAATCTGGGTCATCTCTTACATCGGGTACATTCTGAGCCAGCCCCGTCTTCACAGCCCTTACAGTCACCGAGTGGCCAGTTAAAGAAACACAGGGATCTTCGTTTAACTCCTTCATATGCCGCACATATCGTATCAAGTCATTCTCAACGACTCCCACGCCAGCCCAAGCATATTTGAAGTCATGTTCCATAATCCCCTGAACGATATCATACACCACATCACGAGTCCCTGCCTCAGCTAACAGAGAAGAACTCCTATGCAGAGACTCAAGTCTCAGCGTGTATACCTGACGCTGCTCACGCTCAAGGATATTGATGAAGGCGGACGATACATGCATAGCCAAGACCTCAACAAGCTGCATATGGTCCACGGTGAAGGCGCCGACTTTTTCACTCTCAACATCAATCACGGCCAATACTCGCCCCTCCACCCTTATCGGCACCACTAACTCTGACCTAACATCCAATTCAGAGTCTAAGCCCCGCACAAAATCCGGGTCACGCCAAACGTCATCGATAAGCTGGGTCTTACCAGTCCGCACCGCCCTAACGGTGATCCCCGATCCATCCAAGGGCATATCAAAGGTTTCCTCAGGTAAGATAGATATGTAGATGTGTCGTAGGACGTTGCCCTTGACCACCGCGAAGCTTCCCCATGAAAAACCTAAAACCTGTTGAACCGCGGTGAAGGTCGCCTTCGCGACCTCCCTATAGGATCTGCAGGTCGTGAGCTGCGACGCATGTTCAAGCAGGGTGTCAAGGTTTTTCCGATACTCCTCCGTAGCTGTTATGTCAACCATAATATGCATCACGGAGCTTCGGCCTTCCCATATAACCTCAGTATTGTAGTCTGTTACAATTACAACGCCACCATCGGTTTTCCGTAGCCTGAACTCAACGCGATCCGAGACCGATTCACCCAACTCACGACGCCTGAGTCTCTCACGGATATACTCCTGATCCTCTGGCAACAAGGCATCAAGACCCAAGGTTCCTAATAGCTCCGACTTATCCTTGTGCCCGGTCAACTCCACACGCTTCGGGTTAACATAAACAAGAATGCCTCCTAATGTTACCGAGATCGCGTTAGGGCTGCTCTCAACAATGTTCCTATAATCCCACTCAAGCTCCCCATACTTCTCAGATTGCCGCTTCAGGAGCTCCGCGAGTTTTTCTGATTGAGCCCGAAGCTCCATCTCAGAATGCTTCTGCTCAGTGACATCAACTGCTACACCCCTGATACCCACAAACCGGCCCTCAACAAACATGGGAGACGAGTAAGCGATAACAGGAAAAGTGCTACCATCTTTACAATGTACAATATACTCGTTTCCCTCTTGCAGCTCACCCTTCATCATCAGAGCAATATGCCCCCGAAGACGCAGGCTGTCAGCCGGGTTGAACAGCTGCAACACGTTAAGCCCAACGCCAAGATCTTCTAAGCTATAACCTGTTGCTTTGAGACCTCTTCTGTTAAGAAACGTCACATTAAGCTCAGAATCTATCTCATAGAAGATCTGAGGCAACAACTCGTGTAACTCGGAGAAATCTCCACTTCTAAATGAACCAAAGCTACTCATAACATGATTCCACCAAAAACAGGTTTAACATAGAGAAACACAATGCATCCTATACTATATTACTGGTAATTAACATTCACCATAAAAGCATCCACATATGTTAGATTCGAAACCCCCCGCCATATTCTATGATTTACTATAAAAACAGAGTTTCATGACGACGAACTCAGGGGAAACACAAATGGGGAAAAAAGGCACAGCATAGAAATACCCCAGCGGAAAAGCAAGACCAATATACCAAATGAAACAAAGTAAAACCGAATTGAAAGCGCTGTTACTCATAGGAGGCCTCGCAACCAGGCTGCAGCCACTCAGCCTAAACCGACCCAAGTGCCTGTTCCCGATACAGAACAAGCCTATAGTAGATTACCTGTTGGAGAACCTCGCAGAGGCAGGCGTTGATGAAGTAATACTCGCGGTTAACAACCACGCAGAAAAGATCCGTGAATA
>CAYUTB010000150.1:2203-4837 GCA_964447425.1 uncultured Candidatus Bathyarchaeia archaeon | reverse complement strand
GGCGGGAACCGTGATAACCGCCTTGGTAACCTTCTCACCGAGATAGATCTCGGTATCTCTTAGAATCTTTTGAAGTATGAATCCGCTGATCTGCTGGGGCGTATAGTCCTTGCCCTGTAACGTGATCTTGCGGTCTGTACCCATGTGGCGCTTTGCCTCGCGGATAGTTCCCTCAGGGTTTGTGACTGCCTGTCTTCTAGCTGACTCTCCCACCAGTAGCTGCCCTTCTTTCGTGAAGGCTACTACGCTGGGGAACATCTTGCCCGCGACTGTGGGACCCTCTGCGCTGGGGATTACCACTGGGTTTCCACCCATCATCACGGCTGCTGCGCTGTTTGTAGTTCCTAGGTCAATGCCTATGATCTTTTCTCGTTTATTTTCACTCATCTTGATCTTCCTCTATCTTTATCTCAACAACATCCGGGGCACGCGCCACCTTTACCACGCTTGCCCTCAACACCTTATCCTTGAATGTATATCCACGCCTTATCTCCTCAACGATGTATCCATCGGGCTCCTCGAGGGTCTCGACCTCCATTATGGCCTCATGCTTGAATGGATCAAATTTTTTGCCCTCAGCCTCTATTTGGGCAACGCCCTCTGACTCTATGAGTCGTAGGAGCTTGCCGTGAACCATTTTCACACCCTCGATGAGTTTCTGTTTCTCAGCTTCATTACTGCTGAGTATCTCTAGCTCATCTATGAAGGGGAGGAGTTTCTCAAGCAGCTCGCCGTTTGCCCGTTCCATTACATCGCTCAGTCTTTTCTGGTTCTGTTTCTGGACATTATCTAGATCGGCTTTTGTGTATTTTAGCTGGTTCAGGTATTTTGCTGACTGCTCCGCTGTGGTCTGCAGCTCTTTCTCCAGTTCTTCGATGCGCTGCTCCAGTTCTTTTTTGCTGGGGTTTTTCTTTGGTGTCATATTGGGCCTCGGTGGTTTTCCTTGTATGCTATGCGTTGTTGGTATATTTTATTTACGGTATGTCATAAACATGACGTATTTGATATATTTATAGCATTCTATTCTGCTATCTCAACCAATCTGTAATCCAAAACCAGCTCAAGATCACCTGCAGCTATTTCAACGCCAAAAAGATGATTCCCTGAACCAAAATTCAGCTTCTTAAGCCGTAAGACTCGCCTATCCACAAGCACAGGTATATCAACCAGCAATGGGCAAACAGCCCCAGGCTCAACCCCAGACACCGCGAGAACCTCCACCCTTGAGGCGATGCTGACTTTTCCTATCACGTCTTTGAGTTTCTTGAAGTCAATCTTATCGGCGCCCCTCAGAAAAACCGCATAGTACCGGGTTTTTTGTTTGACTAGTATGGTTTTGCATATCTCCTCGGGGCTGATATCCTCCACACTGTGCTCGATTACATCGCTGACTGTGATAGCCCTATCTTTCAACTCAATAATTCGATACGGAATATTCCTAGCCCCCAGAATATCCTCAATAATAAGCCTCACACGGGATCATCATCGACATACGTAGAAAACTTCTTCGACAAAATCCACCCTTTTTTATAGATGTGTTAATTCATCTTAGTAAAAATAATGCAGTGATACAATGAGTGAAGGCTTAAACATAGTTGTCTGCATCAAACAGGTCCCAGAGACCACCGAGGTAGACTTCGACGAGGAAACAGGAAGACTCAAACGAGAAGGCGTAGCCGCGGTCATCAACCCATTCGATGAATACGCTATAGAGGAAGGGCTAAAGATCAGGGAAGCTCACGGAGGAACAGTAAAAGTGATGACCATGGGTCCACCATGGGCAGCGGACGCGCTCAGGGACGCTATAGCCATGGGGGCAGATGAAGGCTACTTGGCTACTGACAGGGTATTCGCTGGGGCAGACACATGGGCGACAAGTCTGACGCTGGCGAAGACCATCGAGCATATGGGTGCATTTGATCTGATAATCTGTGGGCTGAAGACCACTGACGGTGATACTGGTCAGACTGGCCCAGAGATGGCTGAGCACCTAGGAATACCCCACGTATGTTATGTCAACAAAGTGTCAGAGATCAAGGACCGAAAAGTAACACTAAAACGAATAATGGATGATGGAGTGGAGACCCTTGAGGCACCACTACCCCTACTCATTACAGTTAGCAAAGACATTAACCATCCCCGATTAGCTACCCTCAGGGGCAGGCTCAAGGCGAAGAAAGCCGAGATCAAGGAGATCACAAACAAAGACCTAGGAATAGAGCCTAAGGAGATCGGACTGGACGGCAGCTTCACACGGGTAGTCAAGATCTTCGAACCCGTCGTACATGAAGCGGGCGAGGTGGTTCAGGGAACCACAGATGAGCTTGTGGATGCAATATTCAAGAAACTACAGGAGTGCAAGGTGGTCTAGATGAGCACAGCACCAGTTTACGTGACCAGAGACTGTACAGGATGCCAGATATGTGTCTCAGTATGCCCATTCGGGGCAATAGAGATGCGGAACGGCAAAGCCAACATCACTGAGGCGTGCAGGGTCTGCGGACAATGCGTTGATGTATGTCCAGTAAGCGCCATCATAATGCGCGAGACCGAGATAGCAGAGACCAGCGCAGGCAAGGGAGTCATGGTCTACGCCGAGATGAGTCAAGAAGAACTCCACAAGGTATCATTCGA
>CAYUTB010000150.1:0-2103 GCA_964447425.1 uncultured Candidatus Bathyarchaeia archaeon | reverse complement strand
GGAGCCACAAGCATCGGTAGAAGTATGGGACCGAGGGTGGCTGCTAAACTTAAGACAGGGTTAACAGCTGACTGTACGAGCCTCGATATCGATGTTGAGACAGGGTTGCTCCAGCAGACGCGTCCAGCTTATGGTGGAAACATCATGGCGACCATAGTCACACCAAACAGCAGACCCCAGATGGCTACCGTTAGATACAAGATGTTCCCAGAAGCCAAGAAAGCAGACAGGTCAAAGGGTGCAATCGTAAAAAAATCCGTGGACATGAGCAAAGTAACTGACAGGATCAAGGTACTGGGCTTCGAGGAAGCATCCGAGCAGATCAGCATCAGTGACGCCGATATCATAGTCTCAGGCGGACTCGGCATGGGTGAATCCAAAGGATTCGAACTCATACAGGAACTCGCTTCAGCCCTTGGCGGCGCGGTGGGGGCATCCAGACCCACAGTGGATGAGGGCTGGATCGATTACAGGCACCAAGTCGGCCTCAGCGGCAGAACCGTCAGACCTCAGCTCTACATAGCTTGTGGAATCAGCGGCGCAGTTCAGCACCAGGCGGGCATGAAGACAAGTGACGTCATCATCGCAGTAAACAAAGACCCTGAAGCACCGATCTTTAAGATCTCCAGCCTAGGCGTGGTTGGAGATTTATATGAGGTGATACCCCGTCTCATAGAGAAGATCAAGGAGCAAAGGGACCGTGCCTAAATACAATATATTATCACCCGAGACTAGAGCCGAGATAGAAGCCATAGTGGGGACGGAGAACGTCTCCTCCACACCGGAGGAATTGGAGAAACACGCGGTAGATGAGAGCCCCTTGGAGCCTCATCCGCCCCACATTGTTGTAAAACCAGCTAATGTAGAGCAGATATCACTTTTAATGAAGCTAGCTAACGAGAAAATGATACCCGTTACGCCACAGGGGCGGTTGACTGGACTCAGCGGCGCATCCCATCCAATACATGGTGGAATAGCCCTGAGCCTTGAACGCATGAACAGGATAATCGAGATCGATGAAAACAACCTCATGGCAGTAGTAGAACCCGGTGTACTGATCAGCGAGGTCCACGAGGCTACTGAGAAACTGGGTCTGTACTATCCACCTGACCCAGGTCAGGAGTCAGGGAGCATCGGAGGCAATATCTCAACAAACGCCGGCGGTATGAGAGCGATGAAGTATGGTGTCACCCGGGACTTCGTGAACGGCCTTGAGGTGGTTTTAGCCGATGGCTCGATAATAAATGTAGGCGGTAAAAACGTTAAGAACAGCACAGGGTACAGCCTCATCGACCTCATAATAGGCAGCGAGGGCACCCTTGGGGTGGTCACAAAAGCCACACTTCGTTTGATACCAAAACCCAAGATGACTGCCCTAATATATGCTCCATTCGAGTCAACAAAAGACGCCGCGAATGCCGTGAAGGAGATCATCCAGCAGAAGATTCTGCCCTTTGGCTTGGAGTACATGTCACAGCACACCGTTTTAACAGTGGAGAAATACTTAGAGAAGAAGATGCCAGATAACAGTCACCCAGCGTATCTCATCGTGGCCGTTGAGGCAAACACTAAGGATGAGCTGGACCGACAGCTGGAAACCGCTGGAGAGATCTGCCTAGAGATGGGGGCAGTAGACGCATATCTAGCCGACACCGCAAGCAGGCAGCAACAAGTATGGGAGGGAAGAAAGGCTGTCTTTGACGCATACTTAGCCATGTACACACTGGACGAGGCAGATGTTTGCATCCCGAGAAATAGGATTCCTGAGTATATCGAACGCGCTAACGTAATCGAGAAGAAACATGGTGTGATCCTTTGTCCTGTTGGGCACGCTGGTGACGGTAACCTTCACTACAACATACTGAAGCCTAATGAGATGTCTCTGGCTGATTGGCCAAATGTTATGGAGTCTACTCTAAGTGACCTAATTGACCTATCCCATGAGATGGGTGGAACCGCCTCGGGGGAACACGGATTGGGTTACACCAAACGCCACTACTTAGAGAAAGAGGTAGGACCCAGACAAGTCGAGATCATGAAAGGCATAAAGAAAGCCTTCGACCCCAACGGGATAATAAACCCCGATAAGGTCTGGCTCTAATA
>CAYUTB010000149.1:0-4921 GCA_964447425.1 uncultured Candidatus Bathyarchaeia archaeon | reverse complement strand
ATTGTGATGTTATAGACGCTGATGGTGGAACCCGTTGCGCCAGTATAACAGGCGGCGCGGTTGCCCTCTATCAGGCTTTGCGCACGCTAAAAGATGAAGGCGCGATTGAAGTAATTCCTATGGCTGAGATGGTCGCCGCTGTGAGTGTTGGCATCAAGGACGGCGAGGTTATTTTGGACCTTGACTACGCGCTGGATTCAACAGTTGATGTGGATATGAATATAGTTATGACTGAGAGCGGCAAACTCGTGGAAGTACAAGGAACAGCAGAAGAGCAGGCCTTTACCCGCGACCAATTGAATCAGATGCTTGATCTGGCTGAGAAAGGCATTAAAGAGATTATCGTGGCTCAGAAAAAGGCATTGGGCATCTAACGAGCTCTTTTTTACAGAGTTGCATCGATGATTTTATCCCCTCATTTTAGAGGGGGAGGGTGTTATCCCAATCAAACCCCATTTACCGCCTATTATCATGAAACCAGCCTCGAAACCACCCAGATCAAGCGCTGAAACATGACGAAAAGCGATCCAGTAACCGGCAAAACAGTGCACAAAACCCGACAAGTAACTAAAAAAAGCACCGTTTCCCCACTATCAGACTCTAAAACAAGATGGTGCGGGGGGTGGGGTTCGGGCTCCACTTTCAGGGGTGATATCATCATCTCCTGTTTATTCAATCAAATATTTTATCCTCTCTCATCTAAATCAGAACAATCGAATAATGACAAAGATTAGCCGTTAACAGGGGGAGGGGTACCCCAATCAAACCCTGTTTACCGCCTATTATCATGAAACCAGCCTCAAAACAACCCAGATCGATGTAAAAAACGTGATCAATAACATACTCCCGTATACACTTTACCACCAAATATGCTAAGTGCCAAACAATAGAAACCAGATGGTGTGAAACCTCTTCATGAAAAGCTAAGAAGCACTGAGGCTATGAGTTGAGTCCTTCGAGCCTATCGCATAACTCATTGTATACGAGGCGTTTCTTATCCTCGTTTAAATGGAACACTACCTTCAAGACCAACTCATTCGAGATGGTAAAGATGTAGTTTAGTTTTATGACGCTGTCTTTTACGGCTCCCTCAACTATGGTTAGGGGGATACCCTTCATCCTCGGGTTACTGGTTATGCCAGCGATCACAACATTTCCATACTCCTCAAACAGGACCAGCGCGGGTCTGACCTTCACCTTGCCTGTATCGGTGTACTGGACGCCTGCTATGATCACGTCCCCGGCTCTAGGCATGTGCCCAGTCCTCGTCATCGGTGTTATCCCATAGCTCCTTCATCTTTGCCTGTTGAACCTTGTGAAGGAACTCATCATATTGCCTGTTATTGGATTCCTTCGCCATCTTTATCAGGTTAGAAATGGTCTCGTTATACGTTTCTCTGGGGTATCTTTTTATGCTTTTTAGCTCTTGGACGACGGATTTTTTAAGCTGGATAGTGGTAGCTTCCTCGTCACCCATTATACATCAACTATAATCACTATATAACGCATTATATTAAACCTTACGCGGACTACCCGAACTAAACAATATTGATCCCACCTTCCATTCCCAACAAGAAAAATGCGCCCAATTTACTGCCAGCCATTACAAGAAGAACGGTGCGGGGGGGTAGGGTTCGAACCAAGCACCAAATGGTGATATCACCAGTTAATCCTCCTTTTTTCAATAACCTTATCCTCAGCCCACACTCAAAGTACATGAATGAGTGATGGTTGAGTTAGTATCGCTTCAAGCAGTAAACTACATTATAGGGAGCCTCAGAGCCTTCGTAATAGCCCGTATAAATCATGAAAATGTGCTCACGCATCTGGAGAGAAGAGTAAGCCAAAAAGAAAAGGACTTATCCCCGAGAAAAAAGAGAACGAAAACAGATAGCACAGCGAAATCACCCAAGCCCAGCTCCTATAGTTGTAATCTAACTGAAAACGACCGATGGTGGGAATGTGGAAAGAAAGACGCAAGTAAAGACTGCCTGACCTTTTCAGGTAATAAGTGTAAATATCTGAAAACAAGTTGAAAGCACCCGCATAGTATAGATCCCGTTAACAGGAAGCAGACTATTAAGCCAGAAAACCACCCGATCACACGTGAATAAAATTACAGTCGTGGAAATCTTTCTAGCTGCAATAATACTAGGATCAGCTGCCTGGAACTACACACATCAGCCTCAATACACGGCGGAGGGATTCATCATTCTCACTAAGGATGATTCCAGACTGCTAACAGAAGCAGACATCAAAAGCTATAACGCAACCAGCTACACGCTGACCCTGACCGACGAATGTGCAGATAAGATAAGGATGATGCGTGATCCACTCATAGGAGACTTTAGCATCATCGTAGATGGAGAGGAGGATCTAAGCGGGATATTCGTGCCATCAATTATTTCAAGGTCCTATCCATCATCAGAAGTAGTGATAGTGTATCCTTCTTTCGAGTTAGATTACACGGTTATGAAGATCCAGATGGGGTATCCTTGGGATCAGCCATCAGGCTATGACCCGAGGCAGTACTCAAAGATGATTCAGCACTTCGATAAAAACGGTAAGCTAACCGGATGAATCCACACTTCATAACCTTATCCTCAGTTCAACAGGTCTGGGACCCACCCGCCGTATAAATTATACTCAAATTGGGTTCGACCAAAACACAAGTTGTGATCTCACCATCTCAATTTTCAATTAATATTTCATCAACACTTCATAATTCTTCACACAATGTAACACTCACGCCAAGAAAAAATACGTAAAGTTACCGCTAGCCATTAACAGTGGTGCGGGGGGTTGGGTTCGAACCCTACTCCCTGTGGAGATATCTCCCGATACTTTCCCCTTTTTATTCCTAAAGATTTTTTTTTCAAATAAAGTTGATAGAGGTGGGTGGGGTTCGAACCCCCCCGTGTAGTGGAGACAACAGGTTACATTCTACGTCTCTTTCCTTTTTATTCCAACATCTCCCTTATTTATTGAAAAAACGAGTGAAAAAAGATGGAAATCACCAATCCTATCTACGTTAATGAGAGGGAACAATGGCGTGAGTGGCTATCAATAAACCACAACCGGGAAACAGAAGTATGGTTGATCCTGCCAAAGAAATCAAGTGGAAAACCAAGATTATCCTATAGTGACTCTGTTGAAGAAGCCCTCTGCTTCGGGTGGATCGATAGCATAGTAAAACGACTCGATGAAAACACAAACGTCCAAAGGTTTACACCCAGACGACTCGGAAGCACATACTCCCAGCCTAACAAGGAACGACTAAGGTTACTAATCAAACAGGGTAAAGTAAACCCTTCCCTCATTCAATCAGTAGAACCCTTACTCAAAGAGAAATTCGTATATCCAAAAGACATCGTTGAAACATTAAAGACTGAGCATGAAGCATGGGAAAACTTCACCAAATTCTCCGAGCCATACAAACGCATCAGGGTTGCATACGTGAATACTGCAAGGAAACGTCCAGATGAGTTTAGAAAACGCTTATCAAATCTTGTTAGGAAAACTAAGGAAAACAAGCAGTTTGGATACGGTATAGCGAAATTCTACTAAAAAAATGAGAGCGCATCATCGATGAATTTCTGAACTTCCTCAGAATCCCCGAGATTCACTCGCTTTATTAGCATCTTTATAGCTCGAAGCCTTGTTTGAATAGTAGCTTCAGCCAAATTCGAATTCCTCGCTGTTAAACGAGCGCGAAGATATTCTTCAAAATCTGTTAATGCGGTGGGCGGTCTTTTGGTGCGAGGGGTGGGACTCGAACTCTTCCTGAAGTGGAAAAACAGAGTAGACATTCTCTAAATCTATACTCCTTTTCTATTTCTAGTTAGTTTTGGATGACTCTGCAGGTGGTTTTATCTAGAAAATCTTGTAACAATAATGTAAACAGGTGAACAAGGGTGGGTAATAAGAAGATATACGTAAAATTAGCTGAACACCTAAACAAACTTCCAGGAGGATTCAGCCCAAGCAAAATAGGCGCTCATATACGCCTATTAAAACATTTATTCACCGAAGAAGCAAACCTAGCCACAAAACTGACACTAAATCAAAAAACATCAAAAGAAATCGCACAAATAGCAAATCTTCCAGAAACACAAGCTGAACACTTACTAGACACAATGGTCATGAAAGGTCTAATCTTCTCAAAAGAAACAGATGGGACAACACTTTACCAAGCAGCACCCTGGGTAATCGGAATATACGAGTTCCAAGTAAACAACCTAACAGAAGAACTCAGAGCCCTCCTAAATGATTACTGGAGCACAAGAGAACCAAGCGAAAAACGCTTTGAAACACAACTAAGAACAATACCCATCAATGAAAGTATAGAACCGACGCTAGAAATATTACCATATGAACAAGTCGAGAAACTAGTTGAAGAAAACAATGTTTTCGCAGTAGCTCCATGCATATGCAGAACACATGAAAAGAAAGAAGGACGAGGATGTGACGCTCCAATTGAAACCTGTTTAGTTTTCGGAGACTTTGCAGATTACTATGTGAGACTTGGGTTAGGTAGATACATTACAAAAGAGGAAATGAAAGAGAAAATCAGGAAAGCCGACGAACATAATCTAGTATTAAATCCAACAAATTCAAAGAGAGTTTCAGCCATATGTTGTTGCTGTGGATGTTGTTGTGGTGTTCTCGGTAGTCTAAAGAGATATCCTAAACCCGCTGAGGTTATTTCTAGCTCGTTTCATGCTGAGTATGATGTTGATTCATGTATTGGGTGTGGTGTCTGTGTTGAACGCTGTCAAATGGATGCTGTTAGAAATGTCGATGATAAAGTGGAGCTTGATCTGGATCGTTGTATTGGGTGCGGTTTATGTGTTTCAACTTGTCCAACCAAGGCACTTAGATTAGTGAGAAAACCAGAGTCTTCACAACAGAAAATCCCAGA
>CAYUTB010000148.1:0-4953 GCA_964447425.1 uncultured Candidatus Bathyarchaeia archaeon | reverse complement strand
GCGCGCCAGCGTGTTGCTAAATTACATGTTTAAATCAACTCACCACCAGAAAGAGACCAATGATCTAGCCTTCCAAGGCCTATCAAATCTAATAGCCGCCACAGCCACCAACAGCACCACAATAATGCAGAGCAAAACGTGAACCATGGCATTCCGAAGTCCTCTCAGCTTCAAACACTCCAAACCCACCAACTCAAGCCTCGCATTCACCCTCTCAACAGAAGCCCTACCAACACCATAGACCCTCCTCTCCTCCTCCGCCCCGCTGACCCTGAAGAACCGATCAACCCTGAGAACAGACTCTCCACGAGCCTGATTACTCATATAAGGAACCACAGGCAATGCCCCACACTCAACAACACAAGCTCTAACATTACTGCTACTATACTGGCTGTCACCCACAACAATCTTGAAGCCATCTAAAACCTCAGCAGCCTTATCCAATAGCTTCGGAGCGTGTTTCTTCTCGTTATCGTTAGCCGAGGCCACGACCACAGCCACGGGCATGTCGCTGTCCGCATCCACAGCAAGGTGAGCTTTATACCCCAGGTCGTAGGTCTTGCCATCCCTGCCAACCCGACTCTCGGGATCTGAGTACCCGTGGCTGTCATCAGCCATGTCTCGCCTGCTCCACGCCTTGATGAAAGTAGCATCCATCGCCACCGTCTCACCTTTGATGATGCCGCCTTCCACAAGCTCCTCAAGGAGGCGGTTCATTATTTCTTCGAGTTTCTCTGGTCCTACTCTGTCTCTGAATCTGGTTAGCTGCGATGGGTGGTATGGTTTTTCACGTTCCTCGATGTCGCAGATCAATCTGAGCGTCTCATCGTTCCATAGCCTGCGGTAGAGTTCTCTGTCGCTGGGGATGCGTCTCAGCTGTTTGATCATTAATGCTTTGAAGATGCCAAATGGTTTTCTCGATGGCCTGCCTGCTCCAGATTTAATGTATGGCTGGGAGATGGTTGTCTCTATGTTGTTCAGATCTAGCCTGGAGAGGATGGATACTACATCCTCATGTTCATCCATCTCATGAATAATGTAAACATCTGTTGCACGTAAAGGTTAAGTCAAATAATTTAGCAACACGCTGGCGTGCACTGTCTCGGCTGCTGCCGCTGCCTTGAAGAGCTTGGCGATCTGTGGGTATCCTTCTTCCTCGGCTTTCTTCGCGAATGCCAGATATTTTCTGTTTGCCTGGCTCTCGCCCGCAAAGGCTGCTGCCAAGTTTTCCATTGATTTACTCATTTCTATCACAGAATAATGTGGAATATGTAACCGTGATAAATAAATGAATTACAAAAGGCTTTAGAATTCATATATAGAGGCTAGTTGAAGTTGAGGAAAATGGGGCTCGTCCACGCCATCGATCCATCAGATTGCACTATTCTGATCCAGAAAGCGTTCAACCCTTTCTGAGGCTCCGGTTTGTAACTGAACTCAAGGGATTCAGACAAATTCTCCTTGATTGTGGAGACTTTTACCCTCTGGTTCAATCCTCCTGCCTCAACCACCATAGGCTCATATTTGATCTCCGCTGGTTTGAAGGAGAAACAAGCTGGACCAGTCTTGAACTCTATCTCTGTCTCGTTACTGTAATTGAGTTTCAGGAGTACTCCATCAGGGTCTCCGCCAGTGGTTGATATCCACTTTAACTCATGATCGGATACCTTCTCTATTCCCTGATGCGGGTAATCAAAGGCAAACTCTGTGTATTCCCTGATTTTACCGTCTTTTACAGTGAGTCCACCGTCCCATGTAACAACTTTGGGTCTGCTCCTGACCCTAGCGCCGCTCCATTCAACTTTGATGAGCTTTTCTTTCTCGCTCAATGGCTCCGCAAAAGGATGTCTGTAGACGGGAGTCTCCCAGTTGTAAACCTCAACCTCGTGCAGTGGCGCCGTGCCATGTATCCTCACATTGATCGCTGGGGCTTTGGTTGATGAGTATTCCTCTCCCATAAGATGCCCATCGGATTCCACATGCACGATGATACGTTCACTGGTAGTACCATAGGCTCTTCTAGCCCAGATCGCCTCCCAGATGGCTTTTCTGGTTAATTCTCTTGCGTAGACGCCTGTATATCCTCCTCTCGTGGTCATGCCTCCTTCTGGGTAGGTGAGTCCCGGTCTGCTTGAGTGGTCGTCGCTGGCCGCGATGAAGCCCACCTTCATGCGCCGCTTCATGGCTTCCTCAATGTACCATTCGAAGGTACCGTGGTTGCTGTGCACCTCGATTACAGGGATGAACTCTGGGTCAAAGAAATCGAAGTTACCATAACGTCCACCTATGTGAGGTATAGCTAGAATGTCCTTTCTTCCCCTGAATGTTTTCCACAGTTCACTGATGGGGTATCTGTCTGTGTCCTCATCTGACTTGTCCTCAATGAGCCAGTGGTCACTTCTGTAGATCTGCTCGTCGTCTCCTAGGTAGTAGATGTTATGGTCTCCTCCTGCGGGAGTTAATCCTGACCACTCGTAGCCGAGGAAGGTGATAAACTTGCCCGGTTCATGGTACTCCTTGATGAGCTTCTTGACGTGCTCCCAGAGAGGGATCGTGACTTGGAAATCGTTTCCCTGCCACGCCGTAAAGTCGAGTGCTGCTACGTCTCGTACAAATGAGAGATACTCTGGGAGTGAGCCTGTGCCCACGGTCTCCTTTGTCTGCCCGTGCATGTCACCCCAGTAGAGTTTCAACTCGGGCTCCTTCTCATGCACCAGAACTGGGTTGGAGATTGTCTTCCTTCTTTTGTCATCGGTGACTGTTATATGTTGTATCCCTGATTTCATGAGCTTCATATCGGAGAATCTGTGGGCTCCTATATCGCTCTCTACAAACCTGTACGGGTTAGGTAGCTGAGCCGTCTGTTCCTCTGCTGAAAACCTGACCTCACACGTGTAACTGTCTGACCTGTTCCCATGTATGTCAAGTGCTCGTACAGTGACATCAAATGGGTTTCCTGCGACAACCTGTGAGGGGCATGCTATCTGGATCTGTTCTACGGTTTCACCAGTGATTTTGATGCTGGGTGAGCCGGGGATGGGTTTGTAGAGCCCTGTGCCGAATGGATCGACAAAGACATTGAAGATGTACTCTGCCTCCCTTGCACTCTTGAGTCTGATACCGGGGCTGCCATGACTGGTGTCTCCGAAAGTGAAGGTCACCTTGTCGCCCTCGTAGAGTGAGCCGTCTTTGATGTCGATCTGGAAGGCTGACCAGAATGGTCGAATGTGGCTCGCCCTTACAGTGCCTATTACTGAGCCGAATAATTCTGGTTGTTCAATGTTTGTCTTTACGACTGGAAGCGAGTCCGCGATGATTCTGATCTCTCGTGTGCATGTGACAGTGGTGTAACCCGGTGCCTTGGGGTCGTCAACCTGTGGTCTCATACCGCTTCGTCGGGCAACCCTGATGCTGCCCCCGTCATCTATCCCATATTTCCCTACTGTGTACACTATCTTGAAGGTCCCGTAGCTGCCTACAATGTATGAGCCGTCGGGTCCCTCAGCGGAGCCTAACCAAGAATTATCAGTGCGCATACATTTTAGTTATTATTCAATATTAAAAGGCATCACTGCGTTATGCGGATACGATGTAATTATTTTCTAGGCTAGAGAGTTGGCTTGGCGAACTCTTTGACTGTTAATCCTATATCACCAATAAATGGATTTTATGTGATTTACTTCCAAGTTGAGACCTCGCCCAGCCTCAGCCAATGGTCTTCCACTCTACGGTACAAGGTTAACCAAGCGCAAATGAAATCAACGGGAGCACTCGAACCATCACTGTTTCCACGGGTTCCCGAGACCTTTACCTTGACATTCATCCAAGCCAGTGAGGCGTCGTCGCTGAACCCGATCTCAGGCTCAATCAAATCCGTGTACTCCTTGAATGTGGTGTGGGTCAGATAATCTGTGAATGCATCCCTCTGTTCCTCAGCTGTGGGATGTTTTATCTCGGCGTTAGATATGGTGAAGAACTCGGGTGATAGGTCGCTGATGAGGTATTCTATGTCTTTGTCCCAGTGGGCTTGAATTGATCTCCTGTGGTGTTCAAGAAGCTCCTCTCGGAACAGCTCATAGTCTAGGTTTTTCTTATTCAAGTTGCTCGTTTTGAGGTTATCAATGCTAGATTTAACATGTTTCCAGCAACCTTCATTAACTTCCAAACAGTAACACCCGTGAGATATGTCAAACCGCTGGCTCCATGAACGCAAAGACGAGCACTACCACAACAAAGCCAAGGAAGAAGGCTACAGAACCAGGGCATCCTATAAACTAAAACAGATACACGGCAAGTTCAAGATATTCGATAACGCCCGTTATGTACTCGATTTGGGCGCAGCCCCCGGTGGGTGGCTGCAAGTAGCCAGCGAGTATATTGATGACTACGAGGGATTGGTACTCGGCGTTGATCTTAACCCCATAAAGCCGTTGTTCGCGGAGAACATAGTAACCATAGAGGGTGATGTGAGGGACCCTGAGGTTCAGCAGGAGGTCCTGGAGTTCTTTGACGGTAAGGCGGATGTAATCTTGTCTGATATGGCGCCTGATGTTATCGGTGAGTGGGCTGTTGACGAGTATCGTCAGATCCATTTGGCGCGGATAGCGCTTATGATATGTGATAAGCTTCTCAAGGCAGACGGCTGGTTCGTGGTAAAGATATTCCAGGGCGGAGAGCACAACCTGTACATACAGGAGGTCAAGGACATGTTCGAGGAAGTCAAGAACTATAAGCCATCTGCTAGCCGTAAGCAGAGCTCCGAGAGGTACCTTGTGGCTCATAAACTCAGGAAGGACCGTAAGCTTCCACATGAGCTGCGTGAAGAAGCTGAGCCCGAAAAGGATGATGCGCCGATTCCCGGTGATCAGCTCTTCTGGGATGAGAAAGAGTAGCTAGATTAGTTCTTTCAATACGCGGGCTATCAGTGAGCTGCTGTGTATTGTGGGTTTACCA
>CAYUTB010000147.1:0-5001 GCA_964447425.1 uncultured Candidatus Bathyarchaeia archaeon | reverse complement strand
GGGGAGAGGTGCCAGTGCGAGATCATCCCCATGCTGGATCAGAGCCAGCCCACGGTTTCCCGGCATTTGAGGCTTCTTGAGGAGGGGGGGTTGATCAGGTCTAGGCGGGATGGGATAAGGATGTTCTACGAGGTGGTTGATCCCCACATATTCAACGTTATAGACGCCATCGACCCTCACATGACTGACATAATCAGCGATGAGATGTCGAAAAAAATAGGGATATAGAGGTTATACGCTGAGAGCTTCTGTTAGCTCTTTTTCTGAGGGGAGCTTGCCAGCGATTTTGATTTCACCGTCCACGACTAGGGCTGGGGTCATCATGACTCCGTAGCTCAGTATCTTGTCTATGTCGTAGACGTGGGTAATATCTGCCTCTATGCCGTGTTTTGCGACGTGGTCGCGTACGATGGCTTCTAGTTTATGGCATTTTGGGCAACCTGATCCGAGTACTTCTATCTTCATTTTTATCACACAAGGAATATTCCGTATAGGTAACCCGCGGCTACCCCGAACACGAGCATGTAGACGGCGTACATTATGGTTTTCCGGGGCTTTATGATGGTGTTAACCACTAGGAGCGTCTGGAGTGAGACCCCGGGGTCTACCAGCAGGTAGCTCATCAGTGGACCCTGATGCATTCCTAGGTCTAGGAACATCTTGGCTACCGGGACCTCTACTAGGGTTGGGAAGTAGGCGATTGTTCCGAAGATGGCGGCTGCGACGTTTGCCAGTATGGTGTTCTGCCCAGCGATGCTGGCTATCAGTGTCTGGGGGATTAGTGGCTTTATTACGCCGGAGAGGAAGACGCCGAGGAGTAGTAGGGGGAAGATCATTTTCATGAACTGGTATGTCTCATGCATCCATTCATGGATCTCGTCTGGTTCATAGTATTTTTTGGCTAGGTAGGCGGTTATGAGTGTGAAGGCTCCGACCACTATCAGTTTGGTTGTCAGGTCTAGTGGGGCTGTGCCGGCGATCATTATGAGGGTTAGTGCTGAGAAGAATAGCAGTGTTTGACGTGTGCTGCGTTTGCCGGTGGGTTTGGTTTTTGCGAAGCCTTTTCGTGACTCGGGGTCGATGGCGTCTCTGAATGTGGTTTCCATGGCTATGCCGATGGCTATTGCCATTATGATGCTGAGTATTAGTTTTGTTACTGCGAATTTTGTGCCTAGGATGGATGCTGTTAGTGGTGTTGATAGTAGTGTGATGCCGGGTCCTGCGAATAGGAATGTGATGGCTGGTCCGAAGCCTGCTCCTTTTTTCCAGATGCCTGCGAATAGTGGGAGTATGGTGCAGCTGCAGACTTCTATGATGAGTCCGCTGGTGGCTGCGAATATGTACGCTATGCCTTTCTTGCCTTTTCCGCCTTTTTCTCCCATGTAGTTGAGTATTGTCTGTGTTGGGATGAGGGCGTTGAATGCGCCTGATAGGAAGAAGGCTGGGATTAGGCAGAGGAGTACGTGGGCGGTTAGGTATTCGATGAGTGTGTCTATTCCGCTTGTTAGCATCTGGTTGATGATAGGGGTCATTTTTCTTTGTCTCGCTTTGTTCGGGTATGCGGATACGCAGACACCATTAAGTATTAGTATATTTAAATATGTTGATAATTGAATGGGTTTTCTGTTTTAATCACCCAACAAACCCATTTTTTGAGTAATGTTTTTAGACTCATCTATTTACCATCTAATCAAGGTAATTCTATGAGTGTTTTAGCGAGTGTGGTAAGTAAAGTCGGAAAGGTACTTGAAGAAATGGCTACTGACCTTTCAGAGCTCTCGGTTGTCACAACCACTGGCTCCATCACGACCATTGAGATCGAGGATAGGAAGAGAGGGGGCAAGAAGCAGGTCTTTGATGTGGAGGAGACGGGGATAAGCGCCAAGACGGTGATTCAGATTGATGGGGATATCATCGTGAAGATTCCTGTCAGGGATGTGGATGGGAACAGGGTGGAGATCGATGAGAGGATGCTTCAGCTTCACGAGGAGAATGTTCAGATGGCTATGGAGAACTGGAGGACCATCATTACGACGCTGGTGTCTGTCGTGAAGGAGCTTCAGGACATCGTTATCACATGATGGGTACAGGGGTCGTTGTCCCCGATATATTTCAGATCCCGTTGGATATGGGTCGCAGTATTACTGTGAGGTTCGGTTCGGGTCAGGTTATCGTTGATTTACCCGATGTGAGCGGTCTATCAAACAGTGAACAGGGGAGGATTATTAAGCGGTACTCTGAGTTTCTTCTTGATGATGGCATGCCTGTTTCCATGTCTTTGCATGAGAAGATGGGTTTTCTGTTAAACAGCCCAAGAATGGAGGCGTTGCCCGAGAACATGGATATCGTGACTAGGGTTGATGGTGTGGCGGTCTCGCTGACTAGGCTTCAGTGGGATGGAGATATAGTGTTTCATCAGACACAGGATAATCTGGATTCCATGAGGGGGTTTTTGCTGCAGATTCATCAGATCTCCGTTAAACTGTATATGAAGAGGCTACGGGGCAGCATTCTCGTGTATGGGCGGAAGCTGGGGATAATAATGGGCTCGATAAATCAGGTTAGGGTCTATGCTGGGGTATCTGGGTTAGCGCTGGGTTTACTGGGTCTCGGGACCGGCGTTGATGGTGCAATGTTTTTCTCGGTGGTTCCACTGTTTTTATTTATGTTTTTTAGTGTGGTCAAGTGGTTTATCGGTAAAAAGCTGTGAGGTTATCGGGTTTCCGCGGTTTTTTGAAGTAGATATGCGCTGTCTTTGATGGTTCTTTTCTGAGTCTTGTAGAAGTCTTTTGGGGGGGTTTGATGCCGGGGTAGTTCATACTGTATTATTGGGGTATGGGTCCATTATTTTTCTAGCTGGGTTTTGAAGTATTTGTTGGCTTGTTCTCTTATCATGGCTTTTGTCTCGGGGCTGTGTTCGACGATGAGTTTTTTTCTGGTCTCCGGGTCTACTGTGCCGTGTTGAACTAGTTGTTTGGCGGAGTCTGTTACTGCGTCTGTGAATGGTTTCATGTGTTCTGCGCCTTCTGAGTCTAGGAGTATCTGGCTGCTGGGTAGCAGTATCTGTAATGCGCCTTGGGTTGCTTGTTTGACGATGTTGAATGCTTGGTCGTCGGGGAACCCGGCTACAGCTATAATTACTATTTGTTGGGGTTTTCGTTCTTGTCTTGGGGGGTGCTGTGTGTTTTCTCCTCTGGTTTCCATCCATGGGAGCAGTGTGGGTAGTAGGCGTTCGCTCATTCGTTGGTGGTAGTGTGTGAAGTAGCCGTTGTAGATGGGGCTGCCGAGTACTAGGATGTCTGCTTCTTGGGTCTCGGGGATTATCCAGTCCATGTCGTCTCGGTGGATGCATCGTCCGGGGGTTTTTGTCCAGCATGTGAAGCAGCCTGTGCAGCCTTTGATGTCTAGGTCTGAGGTGTAGTGTTTCTTGGTGGTGGCTCCTGCTTGTTCTGCTCCTTGGAGGAAGTGGTTGAGTATGATGTCGGTGGTGCTGTCTTGTTTTCTGGGGCTGGCGTTGAAGGCGGTTACTTTCATGGTGTTGTGTTTCGGGGGAGTGGTTATATGGTTTTTTCATGATGGATATTGTGGTTTATTGGTTGATTATGGGGTCTGGAGGCATGAGGTTTATATGGTGTACTTGGGTTCTCTTGGTGAATTACTTTCGTTAAGAGGTGAATCGTTTGGAAGGTATTGTAAGTAAATGGCTAGATAGAGGCTTTGGCTTTATCAACGTTGAGGGACAGGATGATGTTTTCGTTCATAACTCTGCGCTTGATGGTGTCTATGAGCTTCAGGCGGGTCAGAAGGTAGAGTTTGAGATCGAGGACTCTCCCCGAGGTCCGAGGGCTGTCGGCGTTAAGGTAGTAGAGTAAGCGGGTTTTAGGCCTGGTTTATTTTTTCTTTTATTTTATATTTTTTTTTGTTTTGATTAACCGTTGATTGGGTACATATTGGATCAATAAGGAGTCATTATAGGATTGAGTCAGTTTACTTCGCTGTGAATGTTGGTTATCTGGTAGTCTTGGATGAGGGTAGAGGTTTTTAGATGCGTGTTATTCTTTAGTGACTCGTTTGTAGAATATCGAGAGTATAAATTATACTAAATTGAGTAATTTAATGTAACAGGTAGGTTGAATTTCCCGCAGTATAACAAATATTATCGGAAGGAATTTATATTTTATTAGCTCGCGAAAGTCTTTATCTGGGGACTCATTTTATTCATTAAATAAATGGGTTATGGAGAACATGATGACCATAAAAATGAAGGAGGAGCGAGTTAATAACGAGTTCTTAGATGGTGGAAGCGCCCCCGTTTCTCATATCAAGTGGTTCAAGAACCTCCTTTAGTATATATGCCGGGAATAGCCTGCATCCAATTATGAAGGGAAGGACGAGAAGAATACCGCTGATGTAGAAAGAGGACGGAACACCATATAACTCGGTAACATACCTACCTATCACTGGTCCAAATATGCTAGCTACGCTACCAATTGATTGAGTTACGCTAAGTGCGCTGCTTTGTTTCTCTGGGGGGTCATCAGCGAGATGAACCCGGGTAATTCGTTATCCCAACACATACCGTTACTAGTACCGTTGAGAAACTAAATTCGCTTAAAAACGATTGGCGGCACGTAAAAACGCTTCAAAAGTTTAGGGCGAACATCCAAATTATAATATTTAAAAAAGATTTACACTAAGACTAGCCTTATAAAACCCGGGTGTTTGTGAGTAACCGGTGTTAATTGATGCCAAAATGTGGAATTTGTGGTAAGGAAGTACCAGAGCAACCCAAGATTACTGCAGATGGAAAATGCTCCGTTTGTAAAGCCAAACTCAAGCCGGCTTAACTAACTCATTTCTCCCCTTTTTTATACAAGCCAGACATGATCATATTTTTTCTCTCTGCATCCGCGCTCGCTTAAACGAAGAGGGTTACTGCGTCGTGCGCGTGCGCAATCACTTCCAGAAAGAGTGCAGCTGCGGTTTTACTCCAAGAAAGTG
>CAYUTB010000146.1:0-5059 GCA_964447425.1 uncultured Candidatus Bathyarchaeia archaeon | reverse complement strand
TCCTCGGGTTTAATGCCCAGAGTCTTGTATAGGGTGAGGTCCAGCGGCTGATACCGTTTAGACGTCACAATAACATCGTTGCCTCCTATCTCAAGGATAACTGTAGGCCCCATATCCATTGGTACACCGGACCCCATTGGGCCATTGGAGATGAATTTACCATCATGGATGAGCTTGACCTTGCCCTCAACAGACAGCGGAGAACCATGCAGATTATCTGTGTGACCACCGAGCATAACCTTAACCCTGTTATTGAGACCCGCCTTCACCGATTTCTTGACTGATTCAGGGTCCCATATGAGCGCAACCACGCCTCCTGTGAGTTTCTCTTCCAGGATCGCTTTGAGTACAACGGTGCCATCCTCGGGGGTTCCTCCGCCGGGGTTGTCGCCTATATCAGCCATGATGATTGGTCCACTTGTCGCCTGAGCTGTGTGTCGCAGTGCTTGTCTGAGAGGTGTCGGTGATACTAGGAAGTCTCGGCGCATGTTCCACGCCATGTCGTGGAGTTCTTTTGCTAGTTTGTCGGCTAGTTTCTGATTGTTATTTGTGGTTACTATGAAGCTTATGCCTGTCTCGGGTATGTCGCTCCAAGGGAACCCAGCTGCAACCGTGATGGTTTCTACTCCGGGGAGTTGCTCCATTCGGTGGGCTTCATCGATGAGTTTCTTCATAGGGTATCTGCCTGTGAACTGAACCTGTAACGCGGGAAGCATGGGTGGCTGTGTGAACCCCAAGGTTGGCTTGAGATCGCCTTCAAGCATCTTCTTTGTGAGTTCTACAGCCTCTAAGCCACGCTCGTAGCCATCCGTGTGAGGATAGGTGTCATACCCGATGAGCAAGTCCGCTGACTCCACCATCTGCTCTGTATAGTTTGCGTGGAGGTCAAATGTAGCTACCAGCGGCTTGTCGCCGATAAGTTTACGCACCTCGAATAGTATCTTGCCCTCGATATCCGGGTATTTCTCACTGACACCGGCGCCGTGAAGATGCATCACAACCGCATCTATGTCCTCGGCTTCTTTGACCCCACCCAAGATGCCTTTGAGTAATGTGTCAAAGGCCTCCGCTGTAACTGTGCCAGAGGGGACAGCTGATGCGAAAACAGTGGGTATCAGCTCGTATCCATTTCGTTTGCATCCTTCGATGATTCCCCCCGCTGGGCTCTTGGTTCCATCAAAGTCCCTGAATAACTCATCGCCGTAGAGGAGTCTCTGTTTCCTGAACTCTTCTAGGTCTGTACTGATGTTTGAGTAAACATTGGTTTCGTGGCTTATGGTGCCTGTTACAATCCGCATACATTATGGTGTATCGAATATGGTTTTAACACATACTAGAAAAAGTCCCGGAGATCGATGCCCTTCTCAGCGTCATCTTTGTTGCTCGGCAGTATGCTCTCAACATTCAACAGGAACCTCTTACAGTCCAACCCGCCCCCGAAGCCCCCGATCCCACCGTTATTCCAGACCACTCTATGGCAGGGAATGATAATGGGGATAGGGTTCTGCCCAACAGCGTTCCCGACAGCCCTAGCTGCTTTTGGTTTGTTAATGGATTTAGCTAATTCGCCGTAGCTTGAGAGTTTGCCGTAAGGTATCTGGTGGATGGCTCGCCAGACCTTTTTCTGGAACTCGGTGCCTCTTAGATCAAATGGCTCAGTGTATTCATTGTTTTTTCCATTGAAGTATTCTGCGAGCCAGATGCTGAGCGTGTCAAGTTTGCTGGGTCTGTACTCTGGTTCTTCAGTTATCTGGGCGCTGAGTTCTTTGAGAAACTTTTGTTCACTGCATGGTAGGTTAAGCCTTATTAGCCCATTCTGCGACTGAGCAGCCCAGAGAGTGCCCATTGGTGACTCAAAATCAGCGTAAAATATTTTCTCCACGGAGCACACCTGCCATTACAGAGGCATCATTCTTGGGCTATGAGTTTAAAATAGTGTTGGCTTCAACCTCACCGAGGCGCATAAAACTCCTAAAGGAACTGGGAGTTGATTTTACAGTCGCTGAACCAGCAGCGGAGGAGTCATCGACTCACTCTGACCCAAGAATAAGAGTTATTCAAAACGCCGAGGCGAAGGCTTTGAGTGTATCAAGTAGATTCCCCAACGCCGTGATTATTGGAGCAGACACCATCGTGTATCTTGACGGAGTGTTTCTCGGAAAACCTGAGAACATCGATGATGCAGTACATATGCTGGAGAGCCTCTCGGGCAAGACACATCATGTGTACACGGGGGTAGTTGTGCTGGATACAGCATCTGGAGAGAAGGCATCAGGGTTTGAGGATACACGGATAAAATTCGTGGAAATAAGCAAAACAACTATCGAGCAGTATGTGGCTTCAGGTGAACCCATGGATAAAGCGGGGGCTTACGCGATTCAAGGATCAGGAAAAGCGTTTGTGGAGGAACTTGAAGGTTCATGGAGCAATGTTGTTGGCTTGCCATTAGAGCTCTTTAAGGGGTTGTTAAACAAAATCAGAGCTGAATCTTCGTAAATCTATATTGTGTTTTTGATACAGTGTGGGTTTTTTCAAGAGTAGGATAGAAAGCAGGGATTAAAGAAAACTTAACCTTGCCCGATGGAATACTATATAGATATACAGTAGGCATTTCACAGATCAAGGGATAGATAATAGGAGGAAGACGGGAAGGAGGCTTGGGTCGGCGTATGTCTTGCGGAGTCCCCTCGGCTTTTATTTATTGGTGGAAAGAATGATTAAAGACGAGAAAGGAGATTACAGGCAATTGGATTTGTTTATTGGGGTCTCCACTCTATCGCTAAACAATTTCAATTTATACAGGTGAAAAAGATGAATGTAAAGATTTCCAAATGGTCCGGGAACCGAAAAAACGAGACGATTCTCATTTTGACTCGTAAGCATATCGAGTTAACAAAAAAGGCTGTTCATCAACTCTATGAGATGGTTCAAAGCAGTGGAGAAAATCCATCCAGTAAAAAAACGTATCACAAGACAATTAGCAGTCATGAAGAAGGCGCAGATGTACTCAGACGAAAAATGATCGAGGAGCTGGCCAAGAGAGATATGCTTCCTGAAGAGAGAGACGATCTGATGGAGTTGGTCAGAGCAGTAGACTGGATAGCTGACTGCTGCAAAGCAGCCAGTAGATTACTGATGTCGATACCCTTCGAGAAAGCCCCCGAAGTATTCAGAAAATCAATTGAGGACATGTGCCGCGAAGATTATGAATGCGTAAAGGTTCTTGGAGAGAGCATCAATGAGTTATCCAGGAACCCAAAGAAGGCCTTGGAGCTCGCGGATCAGGTTGAGCTATTTGAAGAAGACATAGATGATCTTTACTCCATCACAAGGAGCCACTTCGTCGAGATAGCAGAAGGTACCATGACGCGAGGAGCGATGATCCTCTTGAATGAGTTCATGGACTCCGTAGAGACAATAGCCGATTGGTGTGAAAACTCAGCGGATATAGTTAGAGCTGTCGCTATAAGGGTCATCTAGTAACTATTTTCACCTATATAGAAATATATAATCTCAATAAATTACCCTTTTATCTATAATTCCGGTGATAAGGGTAGTTTGAGAGATACCTACAGAAATGCAGCGGGGTCAATTATCGCGGTATACTTCTTTATATCAGCTATAGTTCTCATTAAATCAAGCGCAAAGATAATGGGCGTTGCATTGGCGAAGACAATAGTACTCCTGATTAGGGATACAACGAGCGCGGTTTTCGCGGGGTGGATAAGCACGGCGCTTCTCCACAGCAGTGGAGCATTTGACTCGATCATTGTGGCATTCACATCCTCGGGAGTCATGCCTCTAAACCTATCAGTCGCCACGATAATAGGCGCGGAGCTGGGAACCACCGTAACACCATTCCTCATATCAGTTGTTGAGAGACTCAAAAACGTGGGTGAGCCGGATGCTGGCTTCAACGTCACGATGAGCCACGTACTCTACAACCTTGTTACATTGATGATATTTTACCCACTAGAAATGTACTTCGGGGTCTTCACAAAAATCGCGCAAGCGGGTAGCAGCGTATTCGTAAAAGCGAGCTGGCTGAACACTGTCCCTGATTTATTAGATGTTCTTACGCCATGGGTTGATCCTCTTCTGGACATAATACCCCCATGGTCGGGAATAGTGTTAGGAGGATTAATCCTCATAGTAGCGTTGGGAGCTGTTGAGAAATATATGACAGCGATTTTCAGCATGCCGAGAAGCTGGAACCTTATTCGTTCTACGTTTACAAGACCGAAACGTGCCTTTATGGCTGGTTTCTTATTTACTCTGCTTGTTCCCAGTACAACCGTTATGGTCTCACTGCTTGTTCCCCTCGCCACAAGTGGCGTCATCGGGGCTGATTACTACATATTGCCGTATATTCTGGGGGCAAACATAGGAACAGTCTTCGATGTATTGATTGCTGCGCTGGCGACGGGAGACCCCATTGGTCTCGGGGTCTGGCTTGTTCATCTAACGATCAATGTTGCAGGCGCTATCATGTTTATGCCGATTTTGAAGCCTTTTGCGGCTTTTACACACAAGGTTGCGGTCTATATATCCAAGGACCCTAAAACAACGCTAATTATCACAGTACTATTCCACCTTATTCCTGCATCAATTATTCTCTACTATTATCTAATAAGATAAAATGAAGAGAACATATATACAGTAGCACTGCAGAAATAAGATGGTCAGTATATGTCACGCAGATTATTCGGCTGGTTTGCTCCTAAAAGAGGCGAAAACGTTTTAGTGATGGTAGAAAAACATCTAGAATTAACAAAAAACGCAGTAATTAGCCTTTACAGTATGGTGGAGGCAGCAGCCGAATGTAAAGCGGATGAATGCAAGATAGCCTTCCTTGACATCAGTAAGATGGAGATGGAGGCAGATGAACTACGCAGAAAAATGGTTGAAGAACTAACCAAGGGCGAGATGTTCCCTGAGGAAAGAGATGACCTCATGGAGATGGTGCGCGCAGTAGACTGGATAGCAGACTGGAGCAAAGAAGCAGGGAGGATACTCAACAGCATACCCTTCGAGAAGGCACCAGATGAGATCAAGACCG
>CAYUTB010000145.1:0-5257 GCA_964447425.1 uncultured Candidatus Bathyarchaeia archaeon | reverse complement strand
TATACAAAAACGTCATTCACAACCGGACAATTAAGTACAAAAAACGTCACAGTAACCCAATAAAATGGTTAGAAGTGGCGGAAGCACCGCTCATCAGTGAAAGCCATGGCGATCTCATGTTCATTACATGCCTCGATGACTTCCTTGTCTTTGATGCTGCCACCGGGCTGGACACACGCCTTGACGCCATACTCCGCTAGTAGGTCGATGCTATCTCTGAAGGGGAAGAAGCCATCACTCGCCAGCACGCTGCCGGGTATCTCCGCCTTATGTCCACGCATATCCGCCTTCTCTAACGCAAGTCTGACAGCTGTGACACGATCCTGCTGACCCGTACCGATACCAATAGTAGCGTTCTCTTTCCCGAGAACAACGCCGTTGCTCCTGACGTTCATGCATACGTACCAGCTGAACAGCATATCCTTCAGCTCCTGAGCCGAGGGCTGCCTCTCAGAGATGACCCTAAGATCATTCACGGTCCTCAGCTTTGTCAGCATGGGAGCCTGCAGCACCAGGCTGCCATCCATCTGGACGCTGATGTCCAGCGGCCACATGGGGTCCCCCACATACTTGCTGATGGCGTCCAGTCCATCGACCTGCATGATCCTGATGTTCTTGCTCTCCTCGAATAGCTCCACGCAGCCTTCCGCGTAGCTGGGCGCTACCACGCCTTCAACGTAGCTGTTCATCAACTCCTGAGCTGTCGCCTTATCCACTTCGCAGTTGAACCCCACGACGCTACCGAAAGCAGCTAATGCATCACAGTCACGTGCCTTCCGGTAAACTTCAACGAGTGATTCCTCTTTATTTTGAACCGCTGCGCCGCTGGGGTTAACGTGTTTCATAACCGCAACCGCTGGCTGCTCAAAGTAGCTCACGATCCTCATGCTGTTGTTTGCGTCCTCGACATTGGTCATGCTGAGCCCGCTCTTACCCGTCTTCAGCAGCTTTATATCCCCGACAGTCAACGGACCCTCCGTTGGGCTGTAGAAAGCCGCAGGCTGGTGAGGGTTCTCACCATACCGTAGACTCATATGTTTCCTGTAGACGGTCTCATGGTCGCCTATAGTGATCTTTATGGATTCGGGGAACTCCTCCTCCAAGGCTGTACTGTACTTTTTTCTCATAGAAACTGGTTTACTCATAGTGTTTCCTCCAAATAATCAACGATAGCGGCATCATAACCCGCTGTCCGTTTAAACGCCTGAAGAGCATAACGCCTACGAAGCTCCGTAGTCAACTCTCCATTATTCTCCTTTAGGGTCTTAACGACCTCAGGGTACTGCACAGGGTCTGACACGATACATGTCTTATCATAGAGCAGGCTGGCCTTGGCCGCGCTCCGCATCATGGTGGGTCCACCGATGTCGATGTTATGCCCAGCAGTCATCAGATCCGCGCCACCAGCCACCACCTTCTCAAAGGGGTAAAGGTTCACTACCACAAGATCAATTGGCTCTATGCTGTTCTCCTTCATCCACTTGGCGTGCTCAGGGTCATCCCTGTCAAGCAGTAATCCACCATGCACCTTGGGGTGAAGAGTCTTCACGAGTCCACCGGGGCTCTCCGGGTGACCCGTATAGTCACTAACCTCAACGAGGTCCTTGTATCCGATCTCTTTGATCTTCTTCGCGGTGCCTCCGCTGCTGATGATTTTTACATTATACTTGCTCAATGCCTGTACGAGTAGCTCTAAGCCCTGCTTATCGTATACGCTGATAATCGCCTGTTTAATCACATATCTCACCCTGTATGAGCTATAGCGCCGATAATACAATTATAGGCTTTGTCTTACACAGAAATATAATATTGAGGAAAAAAAGCAAGTAGGTTATAGAGTCCTGTTAGGACCCGGGCGGAAGATATCATGAGGCGCAGCCTCATTAGCCCCACGCTCAGTGACAAGTGCCAGCTTAGCCTTCTCCCAGATCTCTTGGATAGTAGCCGCACCCATATAACCCATGGCTGCCTTCAAACCACCCGTGAACTCGCCGAGGATCTCCTTAACCGGACCTCTGAAGGGTACCCAGCCCTCGACGCCCTCATTGATGGATTTGCTCGGCTTGCTGTACCTGTCCTGTACAAACCTTTTCTCGCGAGCCTTGGCGCTACCCATACCATAGTACTCCTTGTAGTAGCGTCCCTCCATGGCGACCAGTCTGCCGGGGCTCTCGCTGCATCCAGCGAATACGTTGCCCATCATGGCGCAGCTTGCACCCACGGCCATGGCTACTGCCACGTCGCCGGGGTTTCTCATACCACCGTCAGCGATAACCGGGATGTTTACCCCATACGCCTTGACGGCGTCAGCGGCCTGACTCGTCGCGTACATTGTCGGGGCTCCTGCTCTGGTTACTACGCTGGTGCTGCATATGCTGCCGCTGCCGATGCCTACTCTGAGCCCTGCGACTCCGTCTAGTTGTGTGATGATGTCCTCGGCTGCCTGATATGTGCCGATGTTACCCACGATGACATCTGCCTCAACCTCTTTGAGTATCTCCTTCGTAGCATCGAAGCAGTTCTTGTTATGGAAGTGGCTGACATCCAGCACAATGATATCCACATACTTATCGATGGCCTTGGCTCTCGGAAGATCAAAGGGGCTGATGGCAGCTGCGCATAGAAGTCTGCCCTCATCGTCACGCACCGCTTCTTGGAACTTTCCTTTCAGGGTGATGTCTTTCATGGTGATCAAGCCTTGAACACGTCCATCTTTGTCTACGATGGGGAGTTTCTCGATCCTGTGTTCATGCAGTATCTTCATCGCCTGCTCAATGTCTGTCTCCTCGGTACCTGTGACGACGTCCTTTGTCATCACGTCTTTAATCATTAGGCTGCTCTCAGCGAGACGTACATCTCTCCAGGTTACTATTCCCTGTAGCTTGCTCTCGCCATCCACCACTGGGAATCCCTTGATGTTATGCTCCTCCATCAACTTCAGTAGCTCCTCTACTGTACTATCAGGCGAAACCGTTACCACGTCCCTGATAATCACTGCCTCTGCGCGTTTTACCCTCCTCGCCATCTCCACTTCCTCCTTGGCGCTACAGTTCCTGTGAAGAACGCCGAGTGATCCTTCCCTAGCTAGGGCGATTGCCATCTCGGCTTCGGTTACTGTGTCCATGGGGCTTGCGATTAGTGGGATGTTTATCTTGATGTTCTTTGTTACGTTGCTCATTACGTTAGCGTCGTTGGGCTCAAGAGTGGTCCAACCGGGTAATAGAAGAACATCATTAAAGGTGAGGGCTTTTTCCGCATTCTCAAACTTTGCACGGAAACCCATTCATTTACACCATTTTAAACCCCTAACTCTATTACGCGCTTAATATAGTTTCTGGTTAAAGAGAGCTGAATATTACAATAAACATGCAACCATCTCGGGGATACTTCTATAAATTATCGAGTAAAGTAGAAGATATTCCCGTGGTCCCTGTATGAAGATCGTAAAAACAATGTGTGCCCGCGACTGCCCAGACGCATGCTGGCTAGACGTAACAGTCGAAGACGACACCATAATCAAGGTAGAGGCCAGCACCGAGAACCCAGTCACCAATGGAATAACATGTCCCAGAGCAGCAGGCGACCCCGCACGCACCACCAGCATGGACAGGGTTCTCTATCCTTACATCAAGAAGCCTAGTCCAGAAACAGGATACAATAAAGTTCAGTGGAGCCAAGCCCTAGACAAAGTAACCGAGAAACTCAGAGAGACTATTGAGAAACATGGACGGGAATCAGTGCTACTGCTGGACTACGCCGGTAACACCGGATACCTAACAATAGGATACAGTAAACGAATCTGGAACGCATTGGGCGTAACTATGACCGACTACACCGTCTGTTCTGCCAGTGGTCACGCCGGGATAGGTCTCCACTATGGATTGAGGTATGGCTGTCAACCCATGGAGCTTGAGGAAAAGAAGAACATAATCTTCTGGGGATTCAACGCCAAGACGAGCAGCCCACACCAGTGGGCACTAGCTACGCACGCCAGACGTGTAAACGATGCAAAGATAATAGTTATCGATCCACGTGAATCCGAGACCGCTGAATTGGCGAACCTATGGATTTGCCCTAAACCGGGGTCAGATGTCGCCTTGGCATATGGGATCGCTCATCATCTCATTGTTAACGAGCTGGTTGACCATGACTTCATTGAAAAACACACACATGGATACGAAAAGTACCGTGAAGAAGCCCTCCGATGGACCCAGGAACGGGTTCAGAAAGCCACTGGTATAAGCTGGGAAGGCGTAGAGGAACTATGCGGCATGTTACGTGAAAAACCCAGCGTATTCATGATAGGGTTAGGGCTCAACAAGAGCTTAACGGGGGCTGAATCCTGCCGGGCAGTATCCCTGCTACCCGCCTTGCTGGGGCAGCACCGTGGATTCTACTATACCAACGGCAGTGGAAGATACATCAAGGGAGACCTTTACGGATCATCTCTCACAGAGAAAAAACCCCGAGTGGTCAGCATGATCTCGTTGGGAGAAAGACTCGCGGCGGGGGAGTTCAAATTCATCTACGTAGTGGGAATGAACCCAGTTCTCACATTACCCGACAGCCACAGATTTATTGAGGGCTTCAAACGAGAAGACTGCTTCCTCGTAGTCCACGAGACCCACCTCACAGAGACAGCTCAACTAGCAGACGTAGTCCTTCCAGCCACTACCTATCTTGAGAAAGACGATGTATATATCTCAGACTCACACCCGTTTATCCGTCTCGGCAGAAAAACAATAGAGCCCTTGGCTGAAAGCATGGATGAATACCCGTTAATGCGGGAACTAGCAGAGCGAATGAACGTGGATGAGCCATGGGTTCATGTAGACCCCTGGTTGGATATGAAGGAAAACTTCCGTGAAGCCTTCCTTGATGGTGATTTCGATGGTCTTCTTCAGGGAAAGTATCTGAGGGTACGTCACAGGCCGATGGATGAGTATCAGACTCAGACAGGTAAACTGGAGTTCTCCTCAACATCAGCACCTGAGGGTGTCTCACCTCTACCTGAACAACTTGAGTTAGCTGTCGAGGACGGTGAGTTGATCATGTTGAACAGTTCACTGCCCCAGTACGAGCATACCCAGTTCACAGACGTATACGATGCTATACCTTGCACTGCATGGGTGAACCCCTCGGACGCCGAAAAAAATGGGCTCAAAGACGGTGGAAAATATACCATCTATAACCAGCATGGACAGATCGATGTCACGGTAAAAATCACTGGAAAGGTACTGCCCGGCGTAATCTGGTG
>CAYUTB010000144.1:0-5260 GCA_964447425.1 uncultured Candidatus Bathyarchaeia archaeon | reverse complement strand
AGGGAGGTCGCCGAGCATGGGAAGTCTGGCTTCTATGAGGGGAGGATCGCTGAGGAGATCGTTAAGGTGCTTGAGCCAATGGGTGGCGTGATGAGTGTTGATGACTTGAAGAATCATTACAGTACCTTCCCGGAGCCCATAACGACCAACTATAAGGGGCTTGATGTATATGAGATTCCACCCAACGGTCAGGGTATCACAGCGTTGATCGCGTTGAATATTCTTGAGGAGTATGACTTCACAGGTGTGCCTCATGGCTCAACGAAGCACATGCATACATTGATTGAGGCTATGAGGATCGCGTTCGCAGACACCAGATGGTATGTGGCTGACCCAGATGTCACCCACGTGCCTATACATGAGCTCATCAGCAAGAAATACGCGGCGAATCGCAGAACACTGATTAATCATGAGAAAGCATCTGTCGATGTGCAAAAAGGCTCACCTGTAGCGGGCTCTGACACCGTCTATTTCTGTGTCGTGGATGGCATGGGGAACGCCTGCAGCTTCATCATCAGTAACTACGCGGGCTTCGGCACAGGCATCATACCAAAGGGCTGTGGCTTCACGCTCCAGAACCGTGGCTTCGGCTTCAGCCTGGACCCTGATCACCCCAACAGGCTTGAACCCAATAAGCGCCCATATCACACCATAATCCCGGGAATGCTCATGCAGGACGGAGAACTCTACGCCCCATTCGGTGTAATGGGTGGCTTCATGCAGCCCCAGGGACACACACAGGTGGTTGTGAACATGGTTGACTATTGCATGAACCCGCAGGAGGCATTGGACGCTGGCAGGTTCTGCATACTGGATGGTCAGAGCGGCGGCAAAGTATACATCGAGGACGAGATCAGCGTCAAGGTGATGAGCGAGTTATCTGGGATGGGTCACGAGGTGGTGCCATGCAGTGGCTGGAGACGAGGCATCTTCGGCAGAGGTCAGATAATCCACAGAAACCCAGTTACAGGCGTATTAACCGCTGGCTCTGATCCAAGGGCTGATGGCTGCGCAATAGGCTGGTAGCCTACATCCTCAAACCCGTCTAGTCTCCCTTGTAAGAGTTACCATACCTACAGAAACCCTCCAATTTTTACAGTTACATCACTTGCATTAAATTAGTGAAACGTAGATTATTACTCATGGCAGAGATTTTAAAGGGACTAGAACCAGAGTCGGTCTGGAGTATTTTTGAGGAGATAACCCGGATACCTCGCTGCAGTAAACACGAGGAAAAGGTACAGGAATACCTCAAGAAATGGGCAGAAGAACACCATATCGGTTACAAGAGAGACGAGACGGGCAATGTATTACTGACCCGAGAACCCACCGAAGGCTTCGAGAAAACACCAGCGCTGCTGTTTCAGGCTCATCAGGATATGGTCTGCGAGAAAACCCCCGATAGCAATCACAACTTCAGTCGAGACCCCATACCGCTGGAAATTGAGCCCGGCAAAGTAAAAGCCTATAACACGAGCCTAGGGGCAGACAACGGGTTAGGGATGGCGCTTGCCATGGCTGTGCTCATCGACGAATTGCCTGCAGGTAATGGTAGGCTTGAGGCTTTGTTCACTGTTGATGAGGAAGCTGGCTTCACAGGGGTAAGAAACCTCAAGCCCGACTTCTTCACAGCCAAGCATATGATTAACTTGGACAGCGAGGAGGTTGGCGTCATCATCGTCAGCAGCGCGGGTGGAGGCGGCACAACCTATACCATAAAGTTCAGACCAAAGAGTCAGGATAATCGCGAAGCCATAAGAATAACCTTAGACGGGCTTCAAGGCGGTCACTCAGGCGTAGACATACATCTACCAAGATACAACGCGAACAAGCTGCTAGCCCAAGGGCTTCTAAAGCTACACTCCGAATTAACCATCAGGCTCATCGACTTTGTGGGAGGAACGCGGAGCAATGTCATCCCGCGGAACGCATACGCTGATGTGCTAGTTCCCTCTGGTAAGACAGACAGCGCTATTGAGATCATAGAGGAGTGGGCTAGAGGCATCGATAAGACCAATGAAAGAGGGCTCCTCATCAAAGCAAAGCCCATAGACACCCACCCGGCGGCGCCTATCCATGAGACCGAGAAGATGTTAAAACTTGTATCCGAGATACCTTTTGGCCCCAAGTCGTGGAGCAAGGACTACCCTGACTTAGTTCAGACGAGCAACAATAACGGCATCGTAAGAACCGAGAATAATGCTTTCATTATTCAGGTTAGCAGCCGTACAAGTGATGTAAAAGATGGATACGATAACCAGCGTATACTAAACGAACTGGGTAAGGAGTATCGAGTTGATACAGAGCAGCGGGATGGGTCCGCTGGCTGGAAGGCGGACTCTGATTCCAAGCTGCTGAGCTTGGTGGAGAAGTCATACTCTGAGGTACTTGGCCGTAAGCCAAAGGTTACCGGTATTCACGGCGGATTGGAGTGTGGTGTCATCGCTGCTTTGAAGCATGGAATGGATATAGTCTCTGTTGGTCCCACCATCAAGTACCCTCACAGCCCATCGGAGTATGTTGAGGTGAAGGGTGTGGAATCACTCTTCAAGACACTTCTCAAGGTATCCTCAAAGATGAGTTCTCTCTAATCTTTAACTCCTATTCCTCGATTTTCATGATTGTTTTCCTGTTTCCGGCTGCGAGGGAAAAACGTCTTTAATACTCGTATATACCTTTGGTTGAGCAAGATGACTGGATTCGTAGATACAGCCGATATATTGAATGGCAAGTTTGAGGACGGGGCTGATGTCAAGATCCGTGGCTGGATATATACCAGCAGGAGCAGCGGAGGCATACAGTTCCTAGAGATAAGAGACGGAAAAGGAGTAATCCAGTGCACACTCAATAAACGCGTCATAGGTGAGGAGATCTTCAGCCAAGTCGAGAAGTACCCTATTGAGACATCTCTTGAGCTCCAAGGCAAGATCAAAAAGGATGACCGCGCACCGGGTGGCTGGGAGCTCAGAGTAAGCGGCATCGGGGCTGTCTACGAGGCGAAACCTGATTACCCCATTGTGAAGAAGGAGCAGGGCATCGAGTTCCTCATGGACAACAGACACCTGTACATCAGGGAGCCAAAACTCCAGAACATATTCCAAATAAGAGCCAAGTTTCTGCAGGCATCCCGTGACTGGTTCAAGGAAAATAGCTACACCGAGGTCCAGACCCCCATGTTCATGACCGCAGCTGTGGAAGGTGGATCAACCCTATTCAGCGTAAACTACTTTGAACGAGAGGGCGTCTACCTCAGCCAGAGCTGGCAACTATACGCCGAGGCGCTGATCAGCAGCCTAGGCAAGATATACACAATCGCCCCGAGCTTCAGGGCGGAACCGTCAAGAACCCGCAGGCATCTATCTGAGTTCCTCCACATGGAGCTGGAGGAGCCGTGGAGCACTCTGAGTGATATTCAGGACTCCGGTGATAGGCTGGTAAGCCACATAGCTAACACGTTGGCGGCAGAGATGCCTGAGAAGGTCAAGGCAACGGGTAGAGACCCAGAGTATCTGGCCTCGCTGAAGGCTCCCTTCCCAAAGATAACCTACGATGAGGCCGTCGAGATAGTTCAATCCAAGGGCGTTGATATGTACTGGGGAGACGATTTCGGTTGGCAGCAGGAGGGTCCTCTGACAGAGGACTTCGAGACACCGTTCTGGGTCGTCGGTTTCCCAAGTGGCATCAAGCCCTTCTATCATATGCCTGACCCTAAGAGACCCGAGGTTACACTGAGCTCAGACCTACTAGCCCCAGAGGGATACGGTGAGATCATCGGTGGCGGGCAGCGTGTCCACAACTATGAGCAGCTATACCAGAGAACCATTGACGATGGCTTGGACCCAGCTAACTATGCATGGTACATGGATCTCCGTAAATGGGGAACCGTGCCCCACAGCGGCTTCGGTCTAGGCGTCGAAAGGGTACTCATGTGGATGCTCAAACTGGACCACATCAGGGACACCGTGCCGTTCCCGAGGGATATGCGCAGAGTCTACCCCTAAACCTATTTTAATTACCCCACAGGGTTAGTTTCTATGTTCCTGCTGGATATCGATTACAGGTCTGAGATGAACACTGTTCATAAAATTGATTGTATTCACGTGGTTCCCGAGAATCACCCCGAGAAGGAGCTTGGAAAGATAGGTGAGTCGGGTGGATACCTTGATTTCGCTACTGTGGGTGAGGCTGTCAGGTACCTTAAGACACAGCGTATCCCGGGTATTATCAGTCACTGCAGCTACTGTAAACCGACGAAGAAGTTTAATCCAGAGCCGGCTGCAGCGCTTGGTGTCGAGATCGCTCCTACTGGCTGCGACTCGCTGAGCCTCGACTCTCCTGTTGTGCAGATGGCGAAGAAGGCGGTTGAAGTAACCGAAACGAAGTCAATCGCGAAGAGGCTCTCTGAGAGGCTTTTTGGGTCCCGCTAATTCCACTCATTGGGCTCTTTCAGCCCATACATGTGGAGTCCAATGGCTATCTGCCATAAACCGAATGGGATTATTGCCATCAGTTGTTTCACCGCGTCTACAGGTCCCCCCAGAACCCACGTGGCTAAACCAAAAACGACAGCGACTAGACCTAGTAAGGCATGTTTTTTCAATCCTTTCATATAGACACTGTATGATAACAGAGCTGCGCTTATGGGTATCAGTATGAACAATACTGTAACGAACTGCTCATGTAGAGCCCCTATATCTATTATGACGATCCCTATTGCGCATGTCGCGATAGAGTATCCAAGGAAGGCTGCGCTACCAATCTGACCAACGAGGTCCCCTTTTGTAAACTCGAATAACCCAGCGGCGAAAAGCATGGCCAGTGCACCGGTCATCAGTAACCCACTGTTGAACAGCATAGAGCCAAATCCCTCTGAGCCTAGGTCACTGAGTGGTTGAGTTATGCTCCATTCCGGTGTAAGAAGTATGCTTAGCCCAATCATTACTATTCCAATAACTGGACTAGGTGTGCCAAACCGCGCCATAATCCGTACTATCTTGACGTTCACGGGGTTTTAGACGTGTAGCTTACTGATAAGTTAATGCCCATTAGGCTGCGTACGCTGTTGGGTCCCGTATTTTTGCTTCTTTGAACGCCTTCTTCCTGTTATTACAGGACTCGCATACGCCACAGTGGATTGGTCCGTTCAAGTAGCAGCTCCACGTCTTCTCAAGGGGTACACCGAGCTCAACCGCTGCCTTGATGATGCCTGATTTCTGCAAATCGCTGAAAGGTGACTTTATCACCATTGGTTTCTCTGTCC
>CAYUTB010000143.1:0-5313 GCA_964447425.1 uncultured Candidatus Bathyarchaeia archaeon | reverse complement strand
TGGTTGAGTACCTAGCGGAACATTATCATCCTGGTGGGGATGCTTTCAAAATAGCGTTGGCCATGGAGCTTATTGAGAGGTCCGGTTTCACGGTTGAGGAGGTTCATCTGATGGCTTTGATGGCTTACAACGAGGAAATGATCTTAATCGGTAGGCTGAGAGTCAAGGGTAACCGTTGGGGAGTAGATAAGATGATTCCGGGTGACATTGATAATATGGCGATAACGAGAAAAGGCATAGAATGGATAAAATTGAACAAAACCCGAATTAAAGCCTCCATTTCTTTATCCGTATAAAATAAGCTCCGAATTAGAGATACTCAATAAATATTTCAACTAACACTCACAAATACGGCAGGGTGCGGGGAGAGGGATCCCCACCCACTTTTACAGGTAAATTAGTGGCTTTTTTTCATCACATTATGGGTTGATTTACTTCGAAGAGCAGTGGTGCCGTAATTATTTATTCGAAATCGTTGATATAGAACACGACTCTATATCATTACTATTCTAAGATATCAATTAATATCTAAACAACCTGAGCGCACCTATTTTATATATTGAAAAATATATCTATTCAGTTCAACTCAAACTTATTGGAGATAATATAGTTGGAAGTACAAGATATCCCCATTGATTTAATCGATATCCTACCCCTTGCAATCAGTATCAGGGTAGACGGACTAGTCATGTACGCCAACCATCAATACTTAAAACTCTCAGGGTTCCCGAACCTTCCGGAGTTAATTGGG
The DNA here is from genome assembly GCA_964447425.1 of uncultured Candidatus Bathyarchaeia archaeon. Classification (GTDB taxonomy): domain Archaea; phylum Thermoproteota; class Bathyarchaeia; order TCS64; family TCS64; genus RBG-16-57-9. The sequence goes on along the minus strand of CAYUTB010000143.1, from coordinate 4,562 downwards.
TTTAACGCAGACCAAAGCATCCACCCTGATGATGCAGAGTCAATGAAAAAAACCTTACATGAAAACCCACAAGCATCCTGCAGATACCGTGCAATGAACAAAACCGGGGACATCGTACACCTTGAAACAAGTGTCATGGATGTACTGTGGGGCGGAGAACCAGCCCAGATCTATTTATCAAGAGACGTCTCAAAGGAGACACGAGATAAGTTTGACCTACAAAACACTAAAGACAAGTTACTAGCTCTCCACAGCCATATCAGTGAACTAGAACAGGCAGACTCATTAGACTCAGTGATATCCTCGACATTTAACGCGTTATCAAAGACTCTGGGTTACGATGTCATAGACATCATCCAGGTGTCAGGTAACGAATTAAAGGACACTATCTCTAAAGATCAAGGAATAATTACCCAGATAAATGGTCCAGGTATAACTAGCAGAGCTGCGAGAACTCAGAAAACGCAGTTGGTCGAGGATACCTTACTGGATCTTGATTATATCCAAGGCGCACGGGAAGAGCGGATGCGTTCCGAGCTTGTCGTTCCTGTGATATTCAACGGCTTGGTAAATTATCTGATTAACATTGAAAGTAAACATGTCGGGTTTTTCAGTGACCTCGACGTCAAGATGGTGGAAGCTATCGCGTTACATATGTCTAATGCTATGACTCGTATCCATAATGATGTGAGAAGAAACCGGTATACGAGTAGACTTGAGGCGCTTCACCGACACGCTGCACAATCAAGTAATCTGTACACGGTAGATGAAGTAGCAACCAGTTTGATGGTGACCCTACGACATATTCTTGATTTTAAGATGTTTAGTTTTGGGTTAGTGGAAGATGATTCAATCGTTTTCAGGCATTTTAGCATCCAATCCGATACACTGGTGTATCCTCTTGACGGGCCTGGTGTGACCGTTAGAGCGATTTTAACGGGTGAGACTCAACTTGTCTCAGATGTTCATAGGGATTCTGATTATATCGTTAACCCAGATTTTCAGATAAGGTCCGAGCTGGCTGTTCCGATGAAAGTGTATAGTAAGTACGCGGCTGTGCTGAATATTGAGAGTGAAGAACTTGACGCGTTCTCTCAAGAAGACAGGGAGCTTGTAGAAATCATCGCTGAAAATGTTGCGTCCTCTCTTGAGCGAATACAGTATGTTCAAGAAATATCGCGCATTGAACGTGAAAGAGTTGATGAGGTTATCCAGGGGGTTTCAAGGGTTACTAGTATGGTTAAACATGACCTGAAAGGGCCTTTATCTGTAATTCTAAACAATGCGTATTTGATTAAAACCGAGATCGGTGACAGGGATCGGGCTTTAGATTATATTAATGAGAGTGTTGGCCGAATTAATGAGATATTCAATGATTTAGGAGAACGGACCTTAACTGGTAACTTGGTTAAAGTTTTGGGAGACCTGGTATCTAGCGTCAGAGAGTCTCTTGTTTATCTTGAACGAAGTGATGTCGAGGTAGTGTTCGAATCAAGTCTTGAAGTGTTGTTCTGTAATTATGATCCAACAAAACTGAGGCGGGTGGTCAATAACCTCGTGTATAACGCTTTTGAGGCGATGCCCACTGGCGGGAAAGTGTGTGTTTCTGTTGATAGAGTTGATAATCAAGCTGTTATCAAGGTCTCTGATACTGGCCGAGGGATTCCTTTTGATGTTGTGGATAAGGTGTTTAATCCTTACTTTACCACAAAACAGTTTGGTATGGGTCTTGGGTTGAGTATTTGTAAACAGATTGTGACTGCTCATCAAGGTTCGATTTCTGTTTCTTCAAAGCTTGGGGAGGGGTCAATTTTCACGGTTTCTATTCCAGTTTGACCGTTCGCATTAGTAACTGTAAGGTATGATGAGCTGAAAAACTAGTTTTAACTCCCTTTTTTGATATTGACGAGAATTTCGAATAACCTCTTGTTTTATGTCCCTTTGATAAGTTTTAAGATCAAAACAAGAAACACTTCATCAGATTCAGCACGATTCTGGAACCAACTTTGCACTGAGGCTATTAATCTGCATAAATCCTGATTTTCATGATGAGTTGAATTAGAAGGAGAAACCGAGCGAGCAGGAAATACCTAGATTGACCGGCGATACACTGGACTCAAACGAAGAAGAATCTGGTCCTGTCCCTCGCCCTCTAGATTTTCTCTACTTGCACGAGCACTGAATGGGTCCTTGAGCCATGGCTTGGTAGCGATGGAACAGTTGAGGTCAGTATATTTGCTGAGCCACCGTAATCCACGCCCTCTTTCAAGTCTATCCAAGCTCCCTCATACAGGCATACGACGCCTCTGATTATGTCCTCTGTCACATAAGCCTCGGTTACTATGGAGCCTTGGGGCGTGTAAATCTTGATTTTCTCCATGTCTTTGATGCCTCGCTCCTTTGCATCTATGGGGTTTATCCAGATCCCGTTTCTCTCGCGTTCGTTGAACCACGGAATATTGTAGTTCTGTGAGTGAATGTGGTAACGAGACTTTGGCGTGATGAGTCTAAGAGGGTATTTCTCTTTCAGTGCGAGTGGTCTGCTGGTTGGGGTTGGTGTACCACCTGTCAGCGCATAGGCATCAGAGCTTATCTGAATCTTTCCTGATGGCGTATTCAATTGATTAATAGTTGGATCCGATATGAACTCACGAAAAGCCACCCGTTTCTGGTCTTTCCCCCAGTGTATGCCCGTTCTCTTGAACTCCTCAGGGTCAGCTATCTCCGAGTTTTCAATGAACTCGTTGAGCCACTCTTCCTCTGTCTTGTTTTCAGAGTATTCTTTTCCGAATCCAAACCGTTCCGCAAGTTCACAATATATTTCGTAGTCATTCTTTGTGCCATCCGGTGGATCAAGGACTTTGTTGGAGTATAGCACATAATTTCCTCCACCCGCCACGATATCATTCCTCTCAAGGAAGGTAGTTGATGGTAACACAACGTCACAGTATCGGGCAGTGGAAGTAAGGAACCGGTCTATGCACATAGTGAACTCGGCTTGCTCAAACGCCCTGATGTTCTTTTGGATGTCACTGCCTTGGTTCAGGTAGTTCCCACCCACATTGATTATAGCCTTGACATCCGCTGGATATCCACCCTTCTTACCTTCGAGAACCATATCCGGCCAAGTGTAGATATTGACTTTCAGGTTCAACGGGTTATCCAAAGTATCAATTGCACCAACCCGGGGTCCAGGTAAGGAATTAGCCGTTATTGCACCGGAGGAGCCTCCCTGTACACCAACGTTTCCGGTAGCCGCTTGGAGAGCGATGGATAACCTGATGGCTTCCTCGCCTCCGATGGTTCTTTGGATGGATAACCCCGGTATAAGTGCTGTTGGTTTTGTCTTTCCATAAAGTCTGGCAAGCCACTCAATCTTCTCCCGAGGTGTCCCGCTGATACTCTCTGCCCATTCAGGGGTTTTTGGTATCCCATCATCTTCTCCGAGAACGTGTAGCTCAAGGGCTTCAAAACCATAACAATAGCGTTCGATGTATTCCCTGTCCACCAATTCTTCCATAATCATCACGTAGAGGACTGCAAGCATCAAAGCGGGATCGGTACCCGGGTAAACTGGCAGCCAATCAGTACCAAGCGTCTTGACTGTTCTTGTTTTTCTGGGCTCTATGGCCACGACCTTTACGCCTCTTGCCCTCGCCTCCAGGATACGCGCTTCAAGCTCTGAGCCGAACCGGTTATCCACGATATTCGCGCCCCAGAGGAGGATCAGTTTACTATCTTCAAAACTACCAGCGTCATTTCCAGCCCTGTTGGTCCCCAACACGTATGGGGTTGCGAAAGCAGTAGCTGCCGTACTGTAACTATCCTTTCGCTCAATGTAACCTCCACACATGTTCAGGAATCTCTGAGTTAGTCTCTTCGGGTTATGAAGTGAACCCCTTGGACCCCCTGAGCCACCGAGGTAGAGAACGGTTTCCATTCCATGTTTTATCTTAATCTCTCTGAGATTATCTGCTACATAATCAAGGGCTTCATCCCACGAAGCCTCTCTGAACTCACCCGATCCCCTTGGACCCGTTCTGATCAATGGTTTAGTGAGTCTGTCCTCTGCGGCCTGCACCCTTGCCTGTTGAAGCCCACGGACGCATGCTTTATGGTACTTTCCTGCTGCGGGGTTGTCACTAAGTTGAGTGAGCTTTCCATCGGAAACATTTGCGAGGAGTGAACAGCCTCCGCCACAGTCAAAGTTGCATGCGACAGGTACATCGGTCATGGTAAACAGAAACTAGTCTGATGTGTTGTTATTAGATGTTTAGAAAGCGAGCTTGGCGCGCGCTAGTATCTTGATTAGCTTTAGTTTGGTCTTGATTGTAGATAATCTATAATCTTGTTCTAACAGGTATCTATTGAACCCAGAATAATCATCCAATAATTCTAGGGAGGCGTAAAAGGTGCGAGGAGTGGGACTCGAACCGGTTTTTACTAGTAAAAACTAGTTATTATTCTCCAAAATATGGATCCATTTCTTAATTTGTCGACACTATTTCTGGGGAATGTGCCTATAAAAATATTGCTTTACTACTACTTTGAGTCTGTTTTTT
>CAYUTB010000142.1:2141-5387 GCA_964447425.1 uncultured Candidatus Bathyarchaeia archaeon | reverse complement strand
ATAGAACCTTTTTCGCCTTTTGGACATCGGCAACCTTCACTACGCCTGTGGCTTTGCCGCCCCGGGCGCCGGCGGTGCAGTATGCGTATGAGATGTTAATATGGCTTTTGGCAAGTTTCTCCGCTATCTCAGATCCTCCCTTAATATTGAGGGCTGCCCGTTTGGATGGGTCGAGCCTCATTGCCTCAAACAAGACAGATGAGAGATACTTGGATGCGCCATAAGCTATCTCACCACAGACTAACGGCTTGCCTGAGCCCTTAATGATTCTACCAATCAGCCCCGCTACATCCTCTGGTATGGTGGCTCCCGGTTTCGCGTAGACGATGTTTGTGCCAACCTCTGGCACTAGGTCAACCAAGCCCGGAATCACCAGAAGCCTATCAAGGGCTGACTGAAGCTCATCGATCAAGAGATCTTTCTGGGCAAAGCTACCATAGATCTCGTCTAGGTCGATCCTAGCCTGCTCATGAATATGCACTCCATCAAACACGAGTCCCCGCTCACTGGTTACCTCGCCGATAACCGTGTAGGGCAGGTTCAGTTCACCGCAGATCGATGCGATAGACTCCAACAAGTACTTATCTGATATCACAATTAACGCGCCGTAACTTGGAGCCCGTAGAATATCCCCCTGCAGCTTCTCTGCACCAAGATACAGTGAAACGCCCTTTGAGGATACATGCAGCCCATACCTGTTGCTGGTAGCCACCTCGTAGAGGCTGCCCTTCACACCCCCCTCAGACACATCATGCATCAGCTTGACGCCTTGCACCATCTGGAGAGCTAGGATGGCTGGGAGGGGGCTAAACCTCTTCCATGCATCGGTGGGCTCTCCTCTTGAGAGTTTATCGAGCCAGACGGCTTCACCCCCCACCTCTCCTACGAGAACAACCTTATCTCCCACAGCTATCTGTTCGGGTGCTCGAACGGCTTCTCCCAGACAGGTGGAGGTAAGCAGTGGGATATCCACGCCATAATAGGTGGCGGTCTGCCCCGCTGTTATGGTTACGCCATATTTCTTCGCCTCCTCCCCTAGGCTCCTAACGATGGTTTGAAGCTCCTCCTCGGTGGTCTTCAGTGGCAGATAGATGCCCGAGATGAGGTGACTGGGCTTACCGAACTTGCTGGCAACATTGCTCGCCGAATAGTGGAAAGAGAAGAAGCCCAATGCCTCGATGGGCACACCTATACTTGGGCTGTGAGCGATCACGGTGTTCCCGCTGAGATTTGTTGTAGCTCCATCCAGCTCGATTGCCTTCTCGACGGGTATGAAAGGAAGCACACTCCTGTTGAAGACCTCCCTCGAAACTTTACCGAGCCCAAGTACCCCCGTCATGCTATTATCCTCATTACTCGGTTAAATCAACCTATAAATCCCAAGCCTCTTCCTAACCGCGGCCACCACACCGACAGCCACCGGGATGAACACCGCGTCAACAATAGTAGGCAATACGGTCAAGGCAACCCCCCATCCGAACAAGTACCAGTCGAGCGCGAAGAAGCCAACGGTCTCAAAGACCACTCCTATGCCCATTGCAGCTATCTCCCACCTGGAGATGGTGCTGGTCTCCTCTTTTCTCATCCGCACAAGGACGCTGATGAGTCCAGCCTCCAAGCCACGCACGAGCATGGCGCCGAACACGAATACGATTGGGAATCCAAAAGTCATAACCTTGTACCCTGTGCCCAGCATCATCGCCAACGCAACTATCACGGTTGCAGTGACGGGGTCAACGAGCACCCCCAATGTATAGATTAGCACTGGTGAGAGATCGTACTCTGTCAGTGGTTGAGGCATAGGTATCATAATCAAGTTGGTTAGGGTTGTTAATGCAGCCATTACTGCTATAAACGCGATTCTTCCCGAGGTCGATTTTAACATTTTTTCCATTACATCACCTTCGGGGGATGTGGAATCTGTCGCTGAGAATCTTATTCCCTTCGCCAGCATTATCTGGATCAGGTTCAAAGGGTCGCCCGATTTGGGCCTCTCAGCCGGGTTTTCCCAGCTCCCCTCAATGAATCTGCACGTGGCTTTTGTTATAAAAACCTTTCATGAAAAACCATGATATGTTATACTAAATGATGCAATTTTATTGCGACAATCACAAATGCAGGGTTAGCGCTTATATATTTAAGGCTTCAAGAAGTGAGTGAACCACATGGCTATTACTTTGACTACTGACATGATCTTAGGGATTGGGGCACTCATCGTAGCCGCAGTCGCCATAATAATGTTCCTAAGAGCAACCGAGGGAGTCAAGAAGCCAACCCCGGACGAGGAAAAGAGTCCTCAACAGCCCATCGGAGTCGAAGTAACCCATAGAAAAGTCAACTTACCAGAATTACCAACCATCGCCCAGAGATCACAGGTAGAGCAGGCACGCACACAGATACGCACCCTCACACTACAACAAGAGATCATCAGCATGGTAATGAAGCGCCTATTCGAGGCAGAGGACAACGGTGAGATAAGCAGAGCCGAGAGGGAAAGCCTCAGTAAGAACTATGATGGAGAGCTGCAGCAGGTCACTGAGCTGCTGAAGAAGGCTGAGCTCATCGTGAGCCTGAATGAGCTTGAGGAGATCAGGGCAAACATCGTCCAGCAGTTCCAGCAGACACTGACGGATACACAGAGCCAGATAGACCTCATCATAAAGGAGCTTAACATAAAGCAGCCTGAGCCCGAGCCCGAGAAGAAGCCAGAGCCAACCACGAAGCCCACTCCAACTCGAAGACGGAGACCACAGCCTCAGCCACAACAACAAGTAGAGGAGCCCGAGGAGGAGCCAGAAGAGGGAGATGATTCTGAGGCGAAGGGAAGGCGTGATAGCGTTGAGGATAGGCTAGATAAGCTTAAACAGGACGTGTTGAAGGAGCTAGAGGAGCTAGACCGCTTGGAGCTGGAACAATGAGCTGGAGACAGGAAGCTAAGATCAAGGCAGCCGAGAAAGTTGTTGAACACATCCAGAGTGGCATGATTATCGGCATAGGGAGCGGCTCAACCGCGGCAGAGGGAATCAGGCTGCTCGGAGAGAAGATGAGAAACGGGGAACTCAAGGGATTAATGGCTGTGCCCACTAGCTATCAGGCTATACAGGAGGCTGTAAAGGCTCAGATACCCCTCACCACATTGGATGAGCACCCAGTACTGGACTTCGGATTCGACGGGGCAGACCAGATAGATCAGGAACTCAACGCCATAAAGGGTGGTGGAGGAGCATTGCTCAGGGAGAAGATCGT
>CAYUTB010000142.1:0-2041 GCA_964447425.1 uncultured Candidatus Bathyarchaeia archaeon | reverse complement strand
TTATCCAAAATTGTAAATAGTTCAAGACTTTACCATGAGCGATAGCCTTGATTATTATCCGCGGAGCCCGACCTGAGGACGAGTCAAAGATATTTGCCTTGTTTGAGAAACTTGTCTCAAGACAGAGAACCGATGAGTACAGGGTAAACCAGAAAACAGGTGTAGCGACATACAGACAGATCATCGGGGAGCCGACGCTGGGGATAATACTGGTAGCCGAGGAGGAGGCCGAGCTCATTGGGTCGATTACCCTCTCTTACCCTGTCGCTATTCGATGTAGCGGACCATATGCACGCATAGAGGAGTTCATAGTAAGCGAGGCATCACGGGGACGGGGAGTGGGCAGCAGGTTGCTTGAAGCAGCGATAGCCGAGGCGAAGAAGATGGGCTGCTATGATCTTCAGGTAAATAACCCAAGCGATCTGGGGCAGCCACTGTACATCAACCACGACTTCCAGAATGGCGGAGACTATATGAGGCTAAAACTATAGCTGCTGCTAGATTATGACAAGGTTTTAGAGCCTATCAGTTACCAATACTCTATGTCTTTCGCTGATCTCGTCATCCAGAACGGACCAGTAATAACCATGGACCCCAATCGGGGTATCGTTGACGCCGTGGCGGTCCTTGACGGAAAAATTATCGCTGCGGGGAGTAAACCCGAGGTAAAACGTTTGATCGGTCCCATGACCGAGTTAGTTGACCTTGATGGCAGAGCCTGCACACCGGGGCTTGTAAATACCCATGATCATTTTCTGGAGCATGGGATATCCTCCGCCTTCATCGTTGATATTCGATATCCTAAGGCTAAGAGTATCAAAGAAATCGCTGCAATGGTCGAGGAACGCGTAAAGAAGTCACCCAAGGAACAATGGGTACTAGCCCACGTCTGGGATGAGACACTGCTCGATGAGAAAAGATACCCAACAAGGCATGATCTGGACCCAGTTAGCCTTGATAACCCGGTCTATGTGAAGCGAGTCTTCCAGATGGGTGTAGCAAACAGCAGGGCTTTGGAGTTAGCGGGGATCAACCGGGACACCCCTGATCCTGAGTTCGGTGTTATCGATAGAGATGAGATGGGTGAGCCAACAGGGTTGCTGAGGGGCAGGGCTACGCTTCTTGTTACAGATGTTATCAAGTGGAGCCAAGAGGACAAGCTCAAAGCGATCAAGCAGGCATGCAGTGACTTCCACTCAGTGGGATTCACCTCAGTCATCGAACCCGGTTTAATGGCAGAGGATATCGAGGCGTTCCGTGAGAGCCACCGCAGGGGAGACCTCACTCACAGGGTTCAGATTCAGATAGGGTTCCTCATGAGTCTTGAACAGACCCTGTGGGCTGTCGAAAACTACGTGGTTGGCGGTGATGATACGCTGAGGATCACTGGGCTCAAGATGGCTGTTGATGGCGGGGTAGGTCCGAGGACTGCGTTGTTCTATGATGGGTATATGGATAAGCCGAGTGTGCATGGGAACCAGATGATCTCTCAGGAGGAGCTTAACAAGATGGTTGAGCTGGGGCACAGGAACGGCTTCCAAGTAGCCATCCACGCCATAGGCGACAAAGCCATAGACATCACAATGGATGCATACGAGTATGCGCAGAAGACAAGTCCGAGACCCGACTCACGCCACCAGATAGTGCACTGCTACTTCCCCACGGTGAAAGCCAAGAAACAGCTTGTAGACCTAGGGGTCATGGTGAACACTCAGACGCCCTTCTTCTACTTTCTCGGAGAAAGCTTCTTAGAAGCACTGGGGGAGGAGAGGTGCAGGGAATGCATGCCCGTGAAGACCCTCTCAGAGATGGGCATACCCGTAGGCATCAGCCACGACGCCACTGTAACACAGCCGCTCCCAAACATCGGGCTCTACGCGTCAGTCACGAGAAAGACACTGAAGGGAAACACATTAGGCACAGAGGAGACGGTTGACACGGAGACAGCACTGGGCTTCTACACCATACCCGCTGCAATGCATTGCTTCATGGAGGATAGAATTGGGAGCATCGAGGTGGGTAAATACGCTGACTTGGCTGT
>CAYUTB010000141.1:0-5469 GCA_964447425.1 uncultured Candidatus Bathyarchaeia archaeon | reverse complement strand
TAGAGGATGAATGCGGATCATGCCAGTTCAGGTATCTCTGCGGAGGATGCAGGGCACGCGCCATCAACTACATAGGCAACCCGTTAGCTGCTGACAGTGGCTGCATCAGAAACAAGGATAAGTGGCTTGCTGAGCAGGGGAAAGCCTAGTTCTCATCCTTATCCAGTAGCATCATTGGCATCCGTGCGCGGTCAGGTGTGCATACGAGGTCGTGGAGGAGTTCGGGTGTCTGTTCATCCATGAGTTTTCTCATTTCCTCCGCACAACCACGCACCTCTTCTCCAGACATCCGTCTGACGTTGGGCTCCAACACTGGTCCAATTCTCCCACAGACTGGGCATTCTTCGAGTAGGGTTACCATGTCGCCTGTTATGATGGCTCCGGGGTAGCTGTTTGCCATGTGGTCGATGAAGGCGAATCTGCCTGTCTCGCCGTAGCCAAGGGGTCTATTGTTCTCATCCAGCACCATGGGGTATACGAGAGTCGGTGGGAGATGCAGGTAGTGCCCCTCTGGGCACTGGATAGCATGCCAGTTGCTCTCCACCATGGTGTAGAGGTCAATGTTGTTCATGGGGGGGATTCCTAGGACACGCTCAGCCTTATCCCTGAACTCCTTGAGGGGGATCTCCTCTGTGTCGTGGAGTTTCCAGCCCCCACCTGTGATGATGGCGCCCTTCTCCCCGAAGTCAAAGCTTCTTCCCTGCTTATCCAGTTCATCCATGACCCGCTGCATAATGAAAGGCGCCTCGGCGATGAAGACGCGGTCACCCGCCTTCTCCCGTGCCTCAAGCCACTTGATTACGTTTCCAGTGATCTTACGCGTGGTACCCATGAGTTGCATGGCTCCAGCCATGACTGCGTCGCTGAGTCCCCTGATGTCTCCGTTGCTGATGCGCATCAGTTGGGTTGTGATCTCCCGATCAATCGCGTACTGGACATCAGTGTAGACATCATCCATGAGTTTGACGACTTTCCCCACCCACATATTGGTCTTGGATGGGTTAGGTCCGCAGAGGTAAGCGTAGGCTGAGTCATCGTACCAGTGTTCCAGCATCTCGCTGATACCCATCTTCCCGAGAGCGTACTGGCTACGCATATAGGTGGTCTGGTCTTTCGGTATGAAGCTGAAGCGTCCACTGGTGCCACTGCTGTAGACAGCCATCAAGCCCTTCTCTGCGAATACGTCGATGAGCTCATCCATGCTGGGGTGCTTCTTGCTCATCTTGGGTTTCTCCACCTTGTTGATGCTGATGCTCATGAGCCAGTTGATGAACTCCTGTCCCTCTAAGTAGGCTTTGAAGAAGCGCTGTGAGATTAATGGGACTTTGTTCAGGTCGTCTTGGGTCTTGAGTGACTCGGGTTTGAAGTCGAACTCGTTGCAGTACATGTGGTACCATTTGCTCTCCTCGTACCAGTAGCTGAAAGCGTGCTTTACCGCGTTGAACCTGAGCTCATCTGCTCTTTCCTTTGGTAGCCTGAAAAGTGTGTCAACTCCGTATAGGGCTTCATCAACGGGGCTCCATGTATCTCTCGGAGGCACGTAGCCGAGTTCATGCATCTTTTGTGTTGCCTTACTCACCATCTAGATGACCTCTGCATACGTAGGAACACTCTATAAAAAGGTAAGCTATCAGTCGCTCGGAATAGCTAATACAAGCTTCATCACTGATCCTTTCATGAAGGTTCTTGTTGCCTACAAGGGACTCGCTGAGAAGATCAAGGAGATACTACCCGAAGATATCGAGGTCGTCTACCCCAAGACGGGTACAAATAAGGAGCTAATCAAGCTCGCAAAGGATGTGGAGATAATAGTCTCTACCCGGCTTTCATCTGTTGTCGTGGAGAACGCCCCAAGGCTCAGGCTCCTCCAGAAGACAGGGGCAGGCGTAGACGACATGCCATTTGAGGCGTTGAAACCGGATACATATATTGCTAACACCAGTGGCAGTAATCCGTTGCCTCTCGCGGAGGGAGCGGTAGCATTGGTGTTAGCATTAGCCAAACGCATCGTGCCCAGACACAGGGATTTCCATGAAAAACCCATCGATAAACGGGGCGTTATGTTCCACGGCAAGACAGCGGGTATCCTCGGTATGGGCTCCATTGGGGTTGAGGTTGCCAAGATGCTCAAAGCCCTCGGCATGGACGTGATAGCCATACGGCGGAGCAGGGATGAGAAACTCAGATCAGAGCTGGGGCTGAAGTGGCTGGGAGACAAAGATAATCTCGACAGATTGATGCGTGGCTCAGACTTCCTTGTAGTAACCATACCCCTAACACCGGAAACAAGAGGACTCATCGGCGAACACGAGATCAAGCAAATGAAGAAAGGCTCATACATAGTAAACGTCGCCCGGGCAGCCATCATACAGGAAAAGCCGCTATATGAGGCACTGAAGACGGGACACCTCGCAGGCGCAGCATGCGATGTCTGGTGGCAGCCCCACTTCTGGGACCCACTGTGGAACGTTGAGGGCAACCCCGCCTCGGCTTACCCATTCTGGGAGCTGGATAACGTAATCTGCACACCCCACAACATAGTGTCAACAGATGAACAAACAGATGCCTCGCTGGATATCATGGTGGAGAACATCATCAGGATCAGGGACGGAAAAGAGCCCATCAACCAAGTGGACAAACAACTCAGATACTAGGGGGAGAGGGGTCACCCCAATCCAGCCCAGATCAGCCTTCTTTCAACAAAAACGCCTCCAAAACAACCCAGATTGGATCACGATAAGTGTAAAAAAGTGGTATGGTAACGGGCGTATCAGTGCACAAAAGCCGACAGGTAAGAGTAACGTATCTTTTGGCTGCGTGAAAATGGATGGTGGGCCGGGCCGGATTTGAACAGGCGATTACCGCGATGTGAACGCGGCGTCTTACCAAACTAGACCACCGGCCCATCCACCCAATAGGGACAGGCATCAGATTAAAATTCTTTCCCAAAAAAGAGAAGGGGTTTAAATCTAATCAAACTTCACCTTTCCAGTATGTCCTCTGAAGAACGAGTTTGCTTCGACAAGGAAGGATTCGTGCTATTCATAGATAACCTCAGAGACACCTTTGGCTCAGCGGGAGAATCCATGGTCTTCCACATGAGCAAACAATACGGTCGACACATAATACAGTCAGCGAAAAACAGCTACACTGGAGCTCCAGAAGACAACGAGGTCACCATGGACAAACATCTCGACAAGGTAAAGAGCCTCGGCTGGGGCGAGATGAGCTTCGACGAGATGGATTGGATAAAGGGTGAGTTCAAGGTCGCCATGCGGGAAAACATGTTTCTCGACTATTGTAAATCTGGGCGAGACGGTGTGTGTTACTTCATCAAGGGAGTCATGACCGGGACAGTGGAGGAGATCACCCATCAACGCTTCAGTATCACCGAGTTAGAATGTGTCAAGAAGGGCGCGTCTAAATGCGTCTTCAGTTTGAAGAGAATGGCTTGAAAAAATATTTATAAAAAGGGTTTACCCTGACCAGCCTGCTGGTCCTCTACGATAGAAAACGCCACGACCCATCATGCCGCCCCTGCTACCTACGCCGCCGCATCCATATCCACGCTGTGGAACGTTCTCAGGAGGAGTATATGGCGTGGTCTGGTTCGCATCTGGGTTCGCCCAGTTGGGGCCGGGACAATAGTAGCCTTCCTCGCCCAAGTAGGGCATTGGGCCAGTATAGGTCCCATTTACGCCCCAGTGTGGCATCGTATAGTTTTGGCTCCAGCCCCACATAGGGGGATAGAACTGTCTACCATCTTCAACCCAGTATGGGTGTGCTAAGGCGGGTCCGACTGCGACAAGAGCTGCTGCTCCAAGGGTCAGCAGGATTCCCGCTATGATTATCTTGGTCTTCATATTTCTTCAGAGGCTACCTGTTAGGCGCGTTAGATAAACCCTGAGTGATATTTGTGTTTCATAAAATGAAACACGTGTTTTTGTCACTCTGTATAAGCCGCGGTTCTTTAGCGCTGTTTGGTGAATAAATGATGATGTTCGGATACTGGCCAATGGGCGGGATGATGTGGATATGGGTTTTGATCTTCGGTGGCTTCTGTTACTGGGGCTGGGGATGGTTTAATCCAAGAAGATACAGATACTATTCATATCGCAATGACCCAATCGAGATTGCCAGAGAAAGACTCGCAAAGGGCGAGATAACTACACAGGAATACGATGAGATAGTAAAGAAACTGGAAGGCTCAAGAAGGGCATAAGTCAGCGACTGGAAACCCGCTACTATAGGCGTGATTTCAGCCTTGTTTGAGGTATTCTTTCAGGCGTTGCTGAATGAAGTACCGCCATCCACCTATGCAGCTTTCTCGTTCAAACTCGGGGACGTCTGCCTGAAAGCCCTCGGTGACGATATCGGTAAGTATCAGCTTGGTCGAATCTTTTACCCTTTGTAGCTCGAAGGTGACAATCGCTTCCCCAGCATAGCCACCGTATTTCCAGTTATACTCGATCAGCTTCCCCGGTACTACTTTGGTGATCTTCCATTGATGGGGGAAAGTCCTTGCCCCTGATTCAACATCAAACTCGACAGTGAATCCGACGACTGGCTTGAAGACAGGGATATTCTCGAAGAACCATTTACGCATCTGCTCGGTCTCGGTGATGGCGCCCCAGACAGTGGCTATGTCGGTGTCGTAAATTTCCTCCACGATTATTGGCTTGTCGCTTTTCTTCATATAGGACGGGTATAGCTATCTCACTATTTTAATCATTAATCAAGCTAAAAAAATACTTGATGAAAAATTAAAGAAACTTCAAGAGATCTGAAAAAGGCAGAGGACGTATGAAAATTGTCGTGTGTGCCACAATTTCTTCAGACCTATTCGAGTTTCTAACACTAAGGAGGAGGTATCAGGCTTCTTTCTCTGAGAAAATCCAAACATTCGCTGGTTATCGCCCATGAGTCAGTTCCACCTTTTGGATACGCGAAATTATATCGTTTTAGCCTCTTTTCCATGATGGTTTTCGCCTTATCTTTGTAGGGTGATCTTAGTTTGTTTCTAAAAGCGGGTAGGGGTACATGGGCTGTCAGGGCGCCTCCCGTGCACTCGTATAGGGCGAGTGCTCCGGCTATTACCTCGGGTAGGTGCTCTGGTTTAATTTCCATACAGAGTAAATGTTCATAGTGTATAAAACAATTGATGCTTAGTAAAATACTGTTTGCTTAGTATCACAGAATGTTTATATTGACTGCCATATTGCTAAGTATTTGACTCAAAATGCTTGCGACCACACAGCTAAAACACTTCCAGAAATCAGGAGCCAGGCTGTACATCAAACAAGAGGTCCTCAACTCCCCGGAGTTTCCCTTCGAGGATGAGGATATATTGAAGATGGAGATAGTGGACGGGAAGCTGATATTATCCAAGCCAGAGTGGTGGGAGATGCTTGACTGGGATGAGATGCCACATGTATGGAAAACACTGCCAGAGGAAATAAAAAAACAGAT
>CAYUTB010000140.1:0-5473 GCA_964447425.1 uncultured Candidatus Bathyarchaeia archaeon | reverse complement strand
AAAAACCCCTATAACTCATGTAAACGGCGTTTACACTTCTCAAATCCCCCCTTTTACCAAACGGGCTTATAGAATCACAGAATCAGGTTCCCTTGTAATACGATATTAGGAAAGGCGAACCATCAAACGTTTACGGATATAGGGTTTTTAATCCATAAAAAATTCATGGATTATCCATAAAGTGTTTATGGATATTGGTTAAGGGTGGTTCCTTTACGCTTTATTTACGTTTTTTACGCTTTTTCTTTACGTTTCCCCTTATCTGGGGTTATACTCAAGGTTTCCAGATGACCATTCAGTATTAGATGGGGTTCACCTTCACCCACCGTTGCCACGATGTTGGCTATCCCGGGCTTGGTGACGATGATTCGTGAATCGATACCATGCTCTACAAGATATTGGTGGATGAATCCAGTTATCGCGGTGGTGTCTCCCGGCGGGTTGTCGCTGGGAATCCTGAGAAGCTGTTGCAGTAGTTCTGTGAGTTCATCGTTCTGGTTAACCTTTGAATATAGAGTCTGCTTTGATGATGCCATGCAATAGAAGAAGGGTTTAGGGTTTTGATACTTGCGGGTTACTGGTTGAGCTTCTTCACCAGATTGGCTACTCGCTCAGCCAGTTTATCGCAGTGTTCAAGCGCCTTATCATCGGGAGCACCCACGGCAGCTGGTCCATAATGGTTCCCATGAGGATACCCCTGAATAATCATCCCGTGAACCAGCATCGACTCAAGCAGCGCAAGGATCGTGGTCTCTGAGCCTGTGTGGGTTCCACCGGCGCTGCAGAAGGCTCCGCCTACAAGGTTGGTAAGCTTACCATGGTACTTGACGGATTCATCGATGAACTCCTTGATGCGTCCGGTAGGCAGTCCATAGTAGACGGGGGAGCCCAGTATGAGCGCCTGTACCTTTGGCAGCTCATCCACCGATGCTTCCTCGACCTTCCTGAGCACAGCCTCCAAGCCATTCTTCTCGATCCCCTTGGCAACCGCGAATGCCATCTGCTCCGTGTTGCCAGTCCTTGAATCGTAGACGATTAAGACCTTCAAACCGTTTACTCCATGAGCATATTGTCTGCGTCTTCTTCGGCATAAGTTCCCTTGATCTCGCCGTAGTAGAGCATATGCATGTTCTTACCAGGGTAGACCCCGTCCTCGATTTCCTTGGGGAGTACTCCGGGCAGTAGGTCATCTTTGTAGATGATCCTGCACTCAAAGTGTACTGGGCACTCCTTGATGTATGGGGCGTCAACCGTCTTGCCCTTTACACGGGTCCAGTGGAATTTTGTGAACTTGTCCACGTCTTTGCCGGATTTTGTACCACAGAACTCCAACGCCTCAACCATATCTTTGGCTGGGAGACAGACCGTGAAGCTCTTGGACTCCTCCATGAGCTTGAAGGTATGCCTGCTGTGCCTTACGGCTACGACGAAAACTGGCTTGCTCCACATGGTGCCCAGGAAACCCCAGCCGATGGTCATGGTGTTTGGCTTCTTATCCTTTCCCTCAGCCACCAGCAGTATGCCGTCTTTTCTCATGAGTTTGTTTGTCGCTTCTACGTATTGAAATGTATCAACTTCTTTCCGCATAGAATATCAGAGAAAGAAAGCGCGTGTGGGGCGTATAACAGTTTTCCATCAGGAAATGTCAACAGATTAAACACACCCGGGTGACAGAACCGCCTTTTTTCTCAGATTTCCCTCACAACCTGATGATAAAGCAACAGTCAGACCCATTGAAACTCACTACAACCCAGAAAATACGCCTAAAACTATTCGGAATAACCCCAACAATAAAGCGAAGCCGACCCGGATGGCGAGGCGAACTGCAGTTCTACGCATTCAAATGCCCCATACATGGAGTCGTAGAAGACTACCCCCACGGCTACAGGCAGACACTCAGATGCAGAAAATGCGGATAAATGACTTGAACATAGATCTTTGATCCATATTATGGAGCAAAAACAGTCTTATACTCCAACTACGGTGAAAATCTCAGAACACGTCTAGCGAGTGATAAGATGTCTTTCACAGAAAAAATCGATGTACTTGACCTATTAATCAATATTCTCAGAGAGCATGAGGAGAAACTCGATAGCTTAGTTGAAAGACTAGAGATCGTGAGCCAGACCATCCAGAAGGACCCCACACTAAAAAGAAGCCTCCTAGAGTATGAGCTAGGAGATTCAGGTCAGGATATGGAGTCTGGTGTCCAGAACATACTCGTCGTAGACGATGATACAAATCTGGCCAGCACATTCAAGCTGATACTTCAGAGCGTCGGATTCCACGTAGACACAGCATCCACAGGACTACAGGCACTCTACAAGGTGAATAAAACCCAGTTCGACTTGGTTATTCTCGATATGAACCTTCCAGACATGCTGGGAGACGAGGTGGCCGAGAAGATCAAGGAAACCCATGAAGATACAAACATAATCATGATCACGGGTTACAGCAGCTTCAAGGAGGGCCTAGAAAAGGGTGGACTGGACATCAAAGAGATATTGATGAAACCCATCCCACCGGAAGACCTAGTAAACATAACGAAAAAGACACTGAAGAAAGAACATTAGGCTAGATTATATACCCGCCTTCAATTCGTTCAAAGTCTTTTACCATCTCAAGATTCAGCTCAGGCTCGATTTCCTCAAAATCCTCATCGCTGAGCTCAGCCCATGGACCAGTCAAAGCCGCCTCAACAGCAGGGTGACTCTTACCAAAGCTCTCCTGACAAATCCTGTAAGTAAGACGCCTCACCCGACGCTCATCAGTGTACCCGAATGTGTGCAGATACTCGTGGACGAGAATAGCGAACACATTGGATTTCTGCTTCAGACTCGAAATGGAGCCGAGAAGCCTACGGTTAATAACAATATCATTTGTGCCCAAGGGGTGAAAAGCCCCGACCCGAATGGGCAGATTCCCGAGAAACAACATCAACCCTACCCTGTGGAGTCCAAGAGAACGCTTCACAGCCCGCTTTACGAGGGTAAATATATCCCCGTAGCTCTGGGCCAACTCTAGGTCGTTTGGTAGGGTCAGGAGTTCTCCTCCTACACAGCTTCTACTGACTTGACGTCTGGGATCTTCTTCTTGAGGTAGTTCTCGACGCCCCATTTGAGGGTCATCTGGCTCATCGGACAGCCTGCGCATGATCCGGTTAGTTTCACCTTTACGACTCCATCATCGGTGACATCAACTAGCTCAACATCGCCCCCGTCCATCTGTAAATGGGGTCTGACGTCTTCAAGTGCTGCTCTTACTTCTTCTTTCAAAAGTATTCACTCCCTATTGGGGGTTTTCTGCGGTATTTAAGGATTCACGGAAAGGTTTTTTATCTATAAAATAACGCGCATGACCAACATTTCACGCATATCAATTACAGGAACCATGAAATTTCCTACTAGAACATAAATAATAACATGTTTCATATAACACACATATTGGGGTTTTTATGTGTGATAGGGATGTGTAGGATTCTTTTTGAATACTTTTATTTTCAATGTTTCTTTGAATCAAGTTATTAGTATATTTCTTCACCCAAGTTTGTTCATGTTCTGTGAACGATTTGTTTATAAAACGTGAACAGTTTGTTTATGTTACATGAACATTAACCGCGTATTTAGCACCCCCGAACGCGTATTGATCTTGAACCACATAATATTCGAAACAGAATCAATAAACGTGAACCAAATAGCCAATGAGACTAAAACAAGCAAAGGTCTAGTATCAAAATATCTTAAGATACTAAAAGAAGAGGATATATTAAAAAAAACAGATCAGACATATCAGGTTATACCAAGTAGTGCATCTAAAGCAGTAAAAATACTGTTAAATTTATCAAAGATCGATTGCCGTATTTTTCAGGAAACTCCTGCAATAATATCCGCGGGGTTATTTGGCAGCGCAGTAAATGGGGCTAACACTAAAGAATCGGATATAGATATCTGGATTCTCCATAACCAAATATCTCCTGAGGGGCTTTCAAAGATAACAAAGAGATTACTTGTTATTGGGGACACCAAGCCGGTGTATTTGACGATAGACAAAGTAAACGAGTTGAGGGAAAGGGACCCTGTTTTTTACTATAGTCTGATATTTGGATCTATAGTCTTGTATGGTGAACATCTTGACGCCTTATAGCCTTAAAGATTGTATCAATGATGGTTTGATCCGTAATGTTCCTAAATCCTTGGCTAGATCTGAAAACAGTTTCAAGACCGCTGCTAAGTGGCTTGTTGAGGCGGAGACCACTGTTAATGCGGGTGCTTATAATTCCTCTATGATGTGTTCGTATCTTGTAATGTTTCATTCTGCGAGGGCTATTTTATATAGGGATGGGTATAGGGAGAAAAGCCATTATTGTGTGGCGCGGTATCTTGAAGAACGTTATGTAATAAGAGGGCTTGAGGAAGTTTGGATTGATCTGTTTGATCATTACCGAGAGTTAAGACATAGAAACCAGTATGATGTTGATCTTGCCTCAACTGAAAAAGAAGCCCGAGATGCCTTAGATGCAGCGTCAAGGTTTTTCGACAGAATAAAGCAGTTATAGTTTGATTTATCGAGTTACCTTGGTTTATATAGTATTTCTATAAGTTCTAGCCTTACTGAAGAACTGAGTTATTGATACAAAATAAAACATATTTTTCACGCCTCATGTAACAAGCATATTGAATTTCCCGCAGTATAACAAAGTGTTTCTGATGTTTTATTTTTTCTGTTTTCTGAACCCAAAAACATTTGATAGTGGTTAACAGTTGATTATATGATGAGAATAGATCGAAACTCTGTCATCATTATGGTAATGATAATAGTAATAGGTGGTGTCTACTTTTACCAGAATTATTTCAACCAAGTAGAACCAGTATACACATTAGAATACGATGATTTGTTCAATTATTCCTATTATAGAAACTATGGAAACGATCAGTACCTTGTTGATAACTGGACTCTAAGATACTATCACACGAACTGGACAGAGTCAGTAATCTGGTATGAATATGGTCCATTTAGCGTTGTATTTGAAGCCCCTGAGAACGATATGACGTTACAGTTATCAGGGATACAGGTAATGCCTGATGACCCCGATTTTGTTTTCCCCTTGACTATCTATCAAGGCGGTGCATACTATGCAGAATTGGAACCTTTTTGGAGTGAGAATGTATCTTGTATAGATTTACCTACGATAAACCTTGATTCATCTGGTACATATACGATAATATTGACGGGTGTTGCTTATCCGGGCGGTCATAAATACAGCTTGAGAAGTGGGGATGAGGGTTTTGAGACAGTAGAAGTGTATGTTTACTTTCAACTTGTTGATCAAAATGGTCATGTTTCAAAGTTTAATATAGATAACAGAATATGGGGAGCACGAACAAAACCAAGATAAAGAGAAATTCAATTACTCAACTTTCATGTAACAAGTATATTGAATTTCCTGTAGCATAACAAATGAGTTTCTTATACT
>CAYUTB010000139.1:0-5618 GCA_964447425.1 uncultured Candidatus Bathyarchaeia archaeon | reverse complement strand
AACAAACCCCACCGAAACAACCACAGCACAAAAGGCAGACTGGAAAAGAGTGAAACAAAAAAATTATTTTTCCCCGATATAACCACCCACCAGTTATATCAACAAACACCGAAACCACATCACCCCAGACTACACCACAGCATTGAAAACCATAATAACCGCAGCAGCCTCAGGCATCATAACAACCCTCTACACCAACACTGTCCAACTCAACCCATGGATCAAACTAATCACAGGCAGAACACTATTCCCCCTAACCTACATAACCTCCGTTCTACTCCTAAAAACACTCAAACACCAAGACCTCAACAACCTAGAAAACATAACCCGAAACCTAGACCCACTATCCCCAACAATAAAACAAACAATAAACCCACTCAGACCATTATTCGCACCCTAGATTTGACATATTCATGCATACAAGAAGAATTCTTGCCGCTCTTGATTCTCACTTCTTATTAATTTTTCATTAAATGTGAAGACAGATTCGTATCACCCAGAAGGAAACTCAACTGAATTTAGATACTTTAATTGAATAAATCCTTCTTTTTTTTAAGAAATAATAATCTTGAATTGATTTTATTTATACTAAATCTGATTCAATCTTTATATCCTATTATCTGAATATACTTGGTTAAATCGTTGTGATTTGTTTTGTGTGGGATAATTGGTTATACTGGTTATAGACAGGCTTCGATAATTGCATTAGATGCCCTCCGGAGACTCGAATACAGAGGATATGACTCAGTTGGAGTGGCTGTATCAGGACCAGATGGTATTGAGATCAGGAAAGATATCGGGCGCGTTGATGAAGTAAACGCTAAACATGATTTCAGCTCCATGAAGGGAACGTTAGGCATAGGACATACACGCTGGGCAACCCACGGCGGAGTAACCCAGCTAAACGCGCATCCTCACATATCGAATAATGGTAAGATCGTTGTAATTCACAATGGCATAGTGGAAAACTATCAGGAAATCAAACAGAAGCTACAAGCAGAAGGCTATACATTCCAAACCGAGACAGACACAGAGACCATCCCGAACCTCATCGAATACGAGATGAAGAAAGGCAGCAACTTCACCGAAGCAACCCTAAAAACAGTACAACAACTCCAAGGCTACTACTCCATCCTAGCCATGCATGAGAACGAGAACAAGATCATAGGATCAAGAAACGGCTCACCCCTAGTAGTAGGCCTCGGAGTAGACGAAAACTACATCGCAAGCGACATACCTGCATTCCTAGAATACACAAAACAGGTACAATACATCCACGACCACGACCTAGTAGTACTCGATGGCGAAACCAACACAGTCCAATTCATCTCCACAATAACCGGCGAACCATTAACCAGACCAACCCACAGCGTGGACTGGGATCTGGAGCAAGCTGAGAAAGGCGACTTCGACCACTTCATGATGAAGGAGATCACCGAACAAGTAGAAACGGTAAAAGCAGCGATAAACCAGGACCAGAACACACTCCTGCACGTAGCTCAGCACATTCGGGACGCTAAAGGAATATTCCTCGTAGCCTGTGGAAGTAGCTACCACGCCTGCCTAACAGCCAGCTACCTATTCAGCAAAATAGCGGGAATGCATGTTAACGTCGTCCTCGGCAGCGAGTTCAGCAACTATGAACACTTTCTCACCCCCGAGACCCTCGTCATCTTCGTGTCCCAGAGCGGGGAGACCATCGACGTAATCGACGCCCTCAAGACCGCACAGCGACGGAACACTCAAACAGTATCCGTCGTCAACGTCGTAGGCAGCAGCCTCTACCGAGACAGCGGCCACCAGCTCCTCCTCAACGCGGGACCAGAGATCTGCGTCCTAAGCACCAAGACCTACACAGCCCAACTCACGGTGCTGAGCCTACTCATCTACACCGTCGCAGGCAAATACATTGAAGGCAAAAAGAACCTAGACTACCTCTGGAACATGATATACAACCTGACCAGCGCCAACACCCGAGACTACGTCAAAACCCTGGCGGAGAAGCTCCAGCACCATGACCACATATTCCTCATAGGAAGAGGACTCCAATACCCCACAGCATTAGAAGCAGCCCTCAAAATAAAGGAGGTAAGCTACATCCACGCCGAGGGCTTCAGCGGCGGAGAACTCAAACACGGCACAATAGCACTCATAGAAAAAGGCACACCCTGCATCGCCTTCAGCAGCACAGAGAACCAGCAAGAAACCATCAGCAACGCTATGGAGATCAAAGCCAGAGGAGGCTACATAATCGGAGTAAACCATAAAAACAACCCAGTATTCGACTTCTTCATCAAAGTACCCGACGTAGCTGACCTGAACCCCATAACTCAGATAATACCAATACAGATCCTAGCATACCAACTAGCAGTACTACGAGGAGCAGACCCAGACAAACCAAGAAACCTAGCCAAAAGCGTCACTGTGAAATAGACACATTATCTCATGGATTGAAGCTGTCGCTAGCGCAGCATTCATAACCTCAACCGCACAGGCTATTGGTACCAATTATTAATGGTCAAATAGAAACCGCGCCAATATTTATACCAGTTCTACTGAGAATATATCGATTAGGGAGAAACCCATATATTACGTCAGATATATTATGTAATACGGTGGTTGATGTTGTCTGAGCCCATAAGTCTAAGATTACCCAGAGAAACCATAGAGAAGCTAGATAAAATAGCGGATAAAGAACAAAAAGACAGATCAACTCTAATCCGCGAACTATTAGATAATGGGATTCAAGAGAAAGACATTGAACACGCCGTAGAACAGTACAGAAAGGGACAAGCCACCAGCTGGAAGGCGGCACAAAACGCAGGCATATCTCTCTGGAAATTCCTCGAAATCCTGAGAGAGAAAGGAGTACTAATCCAATACTCAGAACACGATCTAAAGGAAGACCTCAAAGCCCTCACCGAGGAATGATTCATGTTGGCTATATCAGATAGCAGTCCACTCATATGGCTCGCCAAAATAGGCAAAATTTCTCTACTCAAAAAACTATACCGAGAAGTCTATATCCCCCAGGAAGTCTACAACGAAGTTATCATCATGGGGCTAAATGAAGGCTTCACCGACGCATTAGTATTAAAGGATTGCATCGATAAAGGCTGGATAAAGATCAAGACACTCGATGACAAGCAGACTGAAAGCTGCCAAATGATAATGGAACACGCCCATGAGCTACATCTGGGGGAAGCTCAAGCTATCATACTTGCTCAAACAAACAATGTCTTGCTCTTAATGGACGAATCATGTGGAAGGGCTTTCGCAGAAACGTGGGGGCTAAAAGTTCATGGAACACTATATGTCATCCTTCGCAGTCTACGAGAAGCGATCATCAACAAAGAAGAGGCGAGAGAGGCCATGTATGCTCTAGTTGAAAAGGGGTTCAGAATCGAACCAAGCCTAATTACCTGGGTACTAAGAGAAATACAAAACTACTGAATCCTTAACAATAGACAAACATGACCCGATAATACGTCTACCCCAAATTAATCCCTTAAGATATCTATGAGACAAGCCACGATAAATAGTACCTCAAACATATCAGAGAAACCTCAACAAAACAACCCCATCCCAATACTAGCCTACCAACTCACAAGGCGCAGATCCAGACATGCACCGGAACCTAGCCAAAAGCGTCACAGTAAAATAAGAAACCATCAAATAATCGAACACTTTTAACCCTTCTCACCGTAGGAGCACAACGAAGAGCACATGGGAGAGTTCCTAGCTAAAAAACACCCCACGCCAATAAACAGCATCGACAACAAAGCAAAAACGCCTCTGAACCAAAGCACGCTATGAGCAAATCTATATTAAACCCCTAAACAATGAATCAACAAGATATGACAGAATCCCCAGTTCTAACAGAAATAAGAGACGAATTACGAGAACTCAGACAACTCTACGAAGACCTAATAGAATGCCTCATACCCATAGAAACACCAACCCCTGAAGAATATGAAGCAATCAACTCCGAGGACGAACTCGTAGACGAAGAAGAACTCTGGAAAGCCCTCAGATGACCTCTTACACTTTAAAAATAAAAAGAAAAGCACTCAATAACCTCCAAAGACTCCCCCAATACCTGAAACCCCCCATTGAAGACGCATTAAAGATACTTCAAACAAAACCCATACCAGCAAGAATCTATGACATCAAGAAGATGCATGGAACAGAGAACACCTACAGGATCAGAATCGGGGACATAAGAATAGTTTACACCATAATGAGACCTCAGAAAGAGATAATAATCCATTTTATAGGTCCACGGGGAAAAGCATACAAGTAATAACCGAGCCTAAGCCAGAGGAGGCTATATAATAGGTGTCAATCATAATAACAACGAGGTTTTCGACTATTTCATTAAAGTACCCGACGTAGCTGACCTGAACCCCATAACCCAGATCATACCCATCCAGATACTAGCCTACCAGCTCGCAGTACTCAGAGTAGCAGACCCAGACAAGCCAAGAAACCTATCGAGAATCAAATCTAACCCAACCCATTACTCAAAGCGATACGACGCGCCTCCGCTAACACTCTCCAATAGCATCAATAACCAACCACAGTCCCAAATCAAGCACAATAAATACCACGGGCGAAACAATTAACACAACACAAGCACAAACGGTGACAAACATGACAGAGACCAACGAACTGATCGAAAGAGTCTCCAAATCCCTAGGAGTCTCCCCAGACACACTCGTTACCGGCGGCGTAAAAGAATACCTCAGAGCCAAACGCAGAGCAGTCCGAGCCGAGGTCCACGACATAGAGACTAGATACAACGTTAAAACCCCTGAGGAACTACTAGATAAAATAAAAAAGGGTACCGTGGAGGAACACCCCGCATGGGAGGACCTTATCATATACGAGAACCTTCTAAGGCAAACCGAAAAAATCCAGCGGGAACTAAACCACATATCAGATTAGGTGAAACAGCGAGTTGGAGAACACCTACCAAAAGATCTCTGACCTCAGCCTATCCGAATACCCCGACATTATCGAAGAAGCCCAAACTCACTACACCCCATCAGACACACCGACAAAACTCAGGCTCTACATTGTTGACGGAAGCTACCTAGATATCTGGCTATCCGACTCAGGTAAATACAGCTACCACTGGGAACGAAGACACATAAACGGGAGACTATACCGACACGATAACGCGCCTCACCCAAAATGGAGCCACGTTAAGACCTTCCCAAAACACTATCATGAGGGATCCCATGATAACGCCCAAGAAAGCAACATACCAGATAACCCAACTCAGGCAGCAAGGGCATTCCTCACATTCATCAGAGAATCACTTGAAACAACGTAGAGGTACCAATATTAAACGAACAAATCAACGGCTTCAACGAAAACATACTCATAGCCGCAGGAGAAGACGTAGACCTAGGATTTGGACTCCGAGAAATAGAGGTATCGGATTGGGGTGCTAGACCTCGATTTTCTTATCGCATTCTAAGAGGCTAATTACGGTCGATAAGGCCAAACCCATAAAGAAGGCCACTGAATAAACATAACCTTTTACGTAAGACAATAATTGTACATACATGATAGTATGGCGTCCATAACCGTGAGAATACCCAATGAACTAA
>CAYUTB010000138.1:0-5631 GCA_964447425.1 uncultured Candidatus Bathyarchaeia archaeon | reverse complement strand
GGCTTCTCGAACGCCTCCCAAACAGGATGGTAGGTCATCAGATCGGGGTCGAGGTTCATGAGGACCCTTGGTTGAAGCCCGGTGAGAGTCAGGAGCTAGTTGACGGCATGGTGTTCTGTGTTGAGCCAAAGCTCTGGCACCGAGGCGAGTATTATCTGAGGGTCGAGGATATGATTCTCATGAAGAACGGGAAAGCCGAGAGCCTCACCCAGTACGACAGGGAGATATTCCAGCTCTAATACCCTAACTATTTTATCCCCTGCCTGCCTCAATGATGGCGATGAGCAACAGGGGCTATTTCATCGTCTTTGAGGGCGTTGACGGTGGGGGAAAGTCCACCCAGATAAAGATGCTATCAGAGTACTTCAAAGAAGTGGGGTATGATGTGGAGCTTCATATGGAGCCTACGCATGAATTCATCGGGAGCCTCCTCTGGACATATATGAGGTCAAAGAATCGTTCATTCAACCCTGAGACAGAGGCACTGCTCTTCGCCGCTGACCGTATCGAGCATGGGAAGACCATCCAGAGGGCGCTTGATGAGGGCAAGGTGATCATCAGCGACAGGTATCTTCACAGTAGCCTCGCGTATCAGGGAGCCGCAGGCGTGGATGTGGAGTGGATGAAGTCACTAAACAGGCACGCATTGAAGCCGGATCTAGTAATTCTGCTGGATATTGACCCTGAGAAGAGTCTTGAGCGTGTCTCGGACCGGGATAAGACGGTCTTTGAGGAGAGCGAGTACCTGAAGAGGGTCAGGGCGGAGTATCTTAGGTACGCTGATGCAGGTGAGCTTACTGTGGTTGATGCGACTCAGCCCATCATGGATGTTCACGTGGAGATTAAGAGACTTATAGAACGGCTATTTGAGTAGGTTTCTAACCGGTTTCGGTCGGGTTTTTTGCCTTACCAGTCCGTGTTTATGCACCGGTTTCACGGTTACCATAGCGCTTTTCGTCACTATTCGGGATCTGAAATAAGCTGTTCTGGGGCTGCTTTTCTCTTCGGAGCCTCGCTGAGGACTGGATTGGACATACTCCCCTCCCCCTCATGTATTGGGTGTGCGGTAAAGCATGGTTTATTTTCGGTAGTTAATACTACCTTAATTATTATTAGCTAAATACGCGGAAATTTCATGTCTTATCGAGGTTGTTTACGGCATCTAGGAAGTTAATTGAATTTCGGTAGTCAATACTACCTTAATTCGATTGCGGCAAACCAGCGTACATCAGCGCCATAAATAGTTGCTAATTGTCTCACTGCCTTGGCGCCTTTTCTGTTCCCACGATAAACGCTGTACTGTATCCTCTCCCCACCGGTGATCGAGATGATGTTTTGCAGGTTGCTCCAGAACCTGTGATGTGGCTTTTCCTCGATGAAATCATAGGAGACTAGGTAAATGTTGTCGGTTTCCTCTTCGTCTTTAAGGTCTTCAAGCAGTTTTACGGCGAGGCTTTTTCGTCCTCTGGTCATCTTAATTTAGGTAGTTAATATTACCGAAATTAGTTGTAACGAGACCACAAACCAATCAACAAAGCGACAGCGTGAATCCATGGACTCCGCAAATTCGGATTTATTTTCGGTAGTCAATACTACCTTAATTCAAACCAAGGAAACAACAGAAAAACTAAGACCCAAGATACTCTCCGAGATGCATCGTATCATTCACCCGATCAACCACCCGCTCACCACGCCTATAGTTCAGCACAGTGATACCCGTGTTTGAGGTCCTGAATATGAAGGGCGGCAGCTCATCTATCTTGAAGCCTATCCAGTATGAGATCATCTTATCGATAGGCCAAGAGTGTGAGACCACGAGCGCCAGTTCATCTCCTGCAGCCTCGATCTTCATAATCACCCTTGAAGCCCTATCAAAGCTCTCCTCAACAGACTCCCCGTCTCGGTAGGGCCTCCAATCTTTGAGGGGTGTGCAGCGTTCACCCCAGTACGATTTGGCTTCAGATGTGGTCACATCTGGATCGAGCCCATGCCTGTACTCGTCGAGCTCGGACTCAATTATGGGAGTCATGTGAAGGTAGGCGCCTATGATCTGAGCGGTCTCGACGGCTCTGTTTCTATGACTAGTGTACATGGTGCACCCTGAGCCTCCGAGGGATTCCCTTAGCCGGAGTGCGAGGGCCGTTACCTGTTTTCTCCCATTCTCTGTTAGATGGGGGTCATGCCATGAGCCTATCTCCGGATTTACGTTGCAGTCTGCCTCGCCGTGACGGATGAGAATGATGGGCATAAACTAGTATTCTGTATCTGTCAATAAATAATCAACGAGTTGTGGCTTTGGATTGATTTATATCTCTATAACGCCTCCTCTCGGCGTCTACTATGCGTTACGAGATATACGCGATATTGGCGGCTTTCAGCTTCGGCCTAAACGCTGTGCTGGTGAGAAAAGGCATGAAGGATAGCAGCCCAGTTACAGCCACCCTTGTGATCGCTGCGGTGCAGGTAACAATCCTCAGCGCGTTGCTATTGCTTGATCTACCCGAGTTCAACTGGACAGCCGTAATGTACTTCATAATAGCTGGTTTCTTCGCAGCCATCCTGGGCAGAACCCTCAACTATCTCAGCATAGACAAGCTCGGAGTACCCATCAGCACGAGCCTCACTGGCACAAACCCATTGTTCGCGTTGATAATCGCTGCGCTGTTTCTAGGGGAAAAAGTCTCACTAACTACACTGCTGGGGTCGCTGCTTGTTGTCGCGGGGATCGCCCTGATGAGCGGCTGGGGGGCTGAGAGCAAGCTCAACGCAAAGGACTTGGTTATCCCCATCGCCTCGGCTTTCTTCTACGCATGCAGCAGCGTCATACGGAAGGCGGGGCTGAATATATTACCCGAGTCACTGTTGGGAGCCGTCGTGGGTGCAGCGACTAGCCTGGTGGCTTACCCTATTCTTTTGAGGCTGATGGGGAGGGGCGGTGAGTTCAAGATGAGCAAGAAATCAATCCCTTGGCTGATCGGGGGCGGAGTAGCCACGAGTTTGGCTTGGATCACCATGTTTACAGCGACCCAGATGGGCTCAGTGGGGGTAGTATCAGCCATAATAGGAGCTAACCCATTATTCGGGTTGATCCTCAGCGCAGTTATGCTCAGGGACACGGAGAAGATCACAAAACAGGTAGCGGCAGGCTCGGTGCTGATCGTGGTAGCCGTGATAATAATTACGCTGTTCTAAGCGATTTTTCTTACCCGCTCACGGGCATCGAGAAGCTTCATTAGGGTCTCAAGCAAGGCGTTGAGCTTGGCGGGGTCCTTCTCCTTCTCAAGCATTCCCTGAATCTCCTTAACCTTGTTCATCAGGGTCTGGTCTATGCTTCCCTGCTGGGCCATCCCCTCGGTGTCAGCGTCAGCCGAGACATACACCACGGGTTTGTTGCACATCGGGCAGATCAAGCTCCCATCCCTGAGCTTGAAGAGCGGCGTGTTGCAGTCTGGGCAAGACTCGTTGAGCATCGTGGCGCCTTTCCTGAGGAGCTCGGCCATCTGCTTCATGCTTCCCTCTGACAAAGTAATTCAATACATGTTGCCTGAGCCGCTGTTTAAAGAGTATGCCCACCGACACCCATAATACGCGAGAGCATATTGATGTCAAGAATAAAATGGTGACATTTAGCCACGGGGGAGACATCGAGGAACTCAGAGCACACCTAGAGTCGCTGGGTCTGGGCCTCGGAGCCACAGAGGAGCGTCTAATAGTTGAGAAGCCTGAGAGACTGATCCTGTGGCGAGACAATGATGTGCTCGTCGGGCACGCCATTTGGCATGTAAGTAATACGAAGCAGCATCCCGGTGGAGAGCCTAGAGGTTTGGAGGATAGGAGAATACTGGAGGATGACCTCAACGTTGTGGGAGACTTCATCGAGCTCCACGAGATATGGCTCAGCGACGACTACAGGGGCAGGGGATATGGCTCAAGGTTCTTCGAGTTCTTCGAGGACATGGTTAAAGAGATGGGCTATGATGCGGTGGTCTATTATGCTGATCACCCTGCTGCCATGAGTATCTGTCTGAGAAGAGGTTACAGTCAGACGTATGGTGTTGAGCTGGATGGGATTACCGGTGAGCGTGCCCGCTACTATGTTCTCGCCAAGCAACTATAGATGAACATATCAACCTTTAATCAATGTATAGTGGGATGACCACCAAGAGCCGACTCAACCCAATAACAGGATTGTTAATCGGAGTTGTCCTAGGCGGTATCGCCGGCACATACATGGCCCGTTACTTTGGTCTCCTAGTTGTTCTGGGAGCTATCCTCGGGCTTCTGCTGGGTCAGTGGAGTAAAAATAGGCGAAAAAATGACATCATCTGGGTAGACAGATAATAACAATTTAAAGCACGCCCTAGTATTTCATGGCTTGAGGAACCACAATGATCCAGTTAGAAGGACGCAACCCAGTGCATGAAGCCCTAAGCCAAGGACTAGTAACGCTCATAAAACTAGAATACGGACACGATACCGACGCCAAGATCAAACAGATCACAGACCTAGCGAGAAAGAAAGAAGTTAAGGTTGAGATGGTGAACAGGAAACAGATCGAGCGCCTCAGCACAACGGGCAAGCATCAGGGAATAATCGCATACGCTCAAACCAAAATAGACTGGAGCCTCGGTAAAGTACTCAAAGAGACGAAAAAAGAAGTATGCATTGTGGTCCTCGACCAAGTACAGGACCCCCATAACCTGGGAGCCATCATAAGGACCGGTGAAGGAGCAGGAATAGACGGCGTGGTAATACCCAAGAAAGGATCAGCCGAGCTCAGCAACACTGTTCACAGGGTCAGTATGGGTGGAAGCCTGAACGTGCCTGTATGGCAGACCAACATCTACCCTGCTTTAAAACAGATGCAGGATGAGGGACTCAGAATAATAGGAATAGACGCCAGTGGAACCAAGCCCTACTACGAGGAAAAACTATCAGGAGCAGTAGCATTCGTTCTCGGTGGCGAGAGCAAGGGAGTAAGCCCCACCCTGTTAAGTAAATGTGATAGCGTCGTAAACATACCCATGAGGGGAAAACTAGACTCATTGAATGTGAGCGTCGCAGCAGCTGTAGTAATCTATGAGCGGGTTAGACAACAAGAAATAGGATAAAAGAAGGGTTAGCGTTTCATCGCGTTTGTCACGATGAGCACGCCTATGGCTATTATGAAGAGGGGCCATAGGGTATCGAAGCTAGCCCACCAGAAGACATCGTCAAGCAGGGTTGAGGCGCCTAGGATTATCAGGAATACGCCGATGAGCATCGGCCATGCGGTCCTGCTTCTTCCTCCGAAGCAGTCGTTTTCCATATCCCAGTCGTTTCGCCTATGCCTGTACGCCGGTGGCTTCATTGACGCGCCACAGTTTTTACACTCTAATGCGTTTTCTTCGTTCTCGGTTCCACACTTTGAGCAGTATACCAAAAGCTTTCACTGATCTGTGTAAGGACGACTATTATACAAATATTACTGAAAACGAAGCGTGCAATCCTCGTCGCAGCCCCTGCAGACACCTACATGAGTCCACTGACTAGCACGGATTCGCGCATATATCCAGAAAACTGTGACCACTAAAAAATAGATAGACACCCAGAAACTAACACTCATCAACTGTATCGCCTCAAACATGAACC
>CAYUTB010000137.1:0-5665 GCA_964447425.1 uncultured Candidatus Bathyarchaeia archaeon | reverse complement strand
AGAAATTGTATAATAAATCAAATAACCCACAACAATTAATCATATATTGTATAAAAATAGTTAATTCAAGTGTGAATAATGTTTAATAAAGACACAGAGCCACCACACAAAATACCATATAACAATAGGCGGGCGCCGTGAAAAAACCAGCAACAGATACTTTATCATCAAAATTATTCACAGTCAGCTTCTTCCAAGGAATAGGAGTAGGAATCTGGACATTCCTATCCATATTCATGCTGGACCTAGGGGGGACGGGGCTGCACGTTGGATTATTAGCCTTCATACCGGGGCTGGCGTCAACGTTTATGCAGATGGCGTGGGGGCGACTGGGAGACAGGATTGGGTACTCGTGGCGTACGGTGAGCGTGGGTTTCCTAGTCACCAGCATCCTGAGCATACCCGTTCTCATGAGCACACGTCCATGGCAGCTCATCCTTGCGTCATCATTCCAAGCATTAGTGGGGTCCATGCTTGAGGTGGCTACAACTGTTAGATTCGCTGAGGTACTGGAGCCCAGTAAAAGGGCGCGATTCATGGGAATATACAACCCACTGGGTTTCGCGGGAAACATATGCGGGAGCTTCGCAGCCGGATTACTCATCCCAAGTATAGGCTACCAGTATACTTTCCTCGGCTACACAGTGATGAATTTACTCGTGTTCCTGCTGATTATGAACACCCTGAGCAGCCCATCCGACTCCAAGTACAGCTTCATATCCCTGCTGCGCATGGCGTTCGCGGAGCTCAAGTCAAGCCTAGGCAACCTCCCCCTCGTCTTCAAGGAGGGAGGCGCCTACACCAACTGGTGTGTGGGAATGAGTGTACGTGGATTCGGGATCGCCATGTTCGGACCAGTCCTCACAATATACCTTGTGAATATATTGAAGGCAACGAAGCCCCAGATAGGCGCCTTCAACAGCATAGCCTTCGCCATGAGGCTCGCGGGGGGACCGCCACTGGGTGTTGTTGTGGATAAGTATGGTCCTAAACGCGTCATGATGATCGGGGTCTTTCTGGCGTTCCTTCACCCCCTAGTTTTCATGGTTGTTCCGGAGGTCGCTTATCTGATCCCAGTCTACGCCTTGAGTGGGTTATACTGGGCGTTCATAAACAGCTCATGGTTTGCGTGGCAGATGAACCTCATACCCAAACGAAGAGGGCTATACACGGGCGTACTAGGCTTCATCAACGGGTTGAGCTGGGCATTCGGTCCCCTCGTGGGTGGATTCCTCGGAGACAACGTGAGCTTGATGATCAGCGCTGTCATCTCAGCTTGCCTGATCCTAGCTGGACTAATACTTGTAAGCAAGGTGCCTGAGAACAGCCAAACATGATGAGAGGCTTAAAAAACCGGTAACGCGGTTGTTACGCTGATAGATTTGAAGCTTGTAAAATACAATGAGGGCAGACTCGGAGCCCTCATGGAAGATGAGAGCGTAATTGACCTCAACTACGCATACGCTGCATACAAACACTCAAAGAGCGGAGCCAACCCACAGAGAAAAGCCGACGCAAAGGTACCTAGCTGCCTCCATGCATTCATCAAGGAGGGCGACGCTGGCTTAGAAGAAGCAAAGAAAGCCATAGAACACGTGAAGACAGGCGCCTGCTGCGGTCCAAAGGGTGAAAAGCTGGTCTACAAGAAGGGCGAGTATAAGCTCAGGGCGCCACTGCCCAGCCCCGGAAACAAGATCGCCATGGCGGGAGCCAACTTCTACGACCACAGTATCGACGCATACAAGATGATGAGAGGAGACACCACGACACTTGAGGAACTCAAAGCGCAAGTAGAGAAAGGTGAATACAGGACATGGGGCTTCTGGAAGCAGAGCAGCTTCGTCAGAGACCCAGATG
The DNA here is from genome assembly GCA_964447425.1 of uncultured Candidatus Bathyarchaeia archaeon. GTDB lineage: Archaea > Thermoproteota > Bathyarchaeia > TCS64 > TCS64 > RBG-16-57-9. The sequence continues at coordinate 3,808 of CAYUTB010000137.1, read as the reverse complement.
GAAAGACCCCATACCCAGCTAGAACCCATAGGATGGACTATGAGGTGGAGCTGGCGGCGGTGCTGGGTAAGTACGCCAAGGATACAAAGGAAGCGGAGGGCATGAGCTACATCTACGGGTACACAATTGTCAACGATCTATCCATCAGAGACGGTGGCATGGGATCAGGACCAGATGGCTTCTTCTTCGCCAAAAACTTCGACGGCTCAGCCCCCATGGGGCCATGCATCGTAACAAAGGACGAGATCAAGGACCCATACAAGCTCGCGATGAAGCAGTGGGTCAACAGTGAGCTCAGACAGAACGGCAGCATGAGTAGCATCATCAGGGGCTACGAGTGGTGGCTAGAGTGGCTCAGCAAGGATGTTGCCTTCTATCCTGGGGACATGATCTGCGGTGGAACCTGCAGCGGGACCGCGATGGACCAGACGCCGAGGGTCGATGGGAAGACAGACCCTAAACTGTTCCTGAAACCCGGTGACGAGCTCAAGGCGTGGATCGAGGGAGTGGGCACTCTCAAGACAAAGATCGTCCCAAAAGAGTAAGTGTTTTCTTCTCACTAACCATCTTTTGTTTGTTCAAGTTGAGTTACATAGCCATAGATATTGGTGCAACGAACATCAGGGTAGCAACCGGCGATCACAATGGGTTAAAGCGAAAGATCATGAGACCCACCGAGGTTACGCGTGGAGCAGACGGGGTTTCTGAGCAGATAATAAAACTCATCGAATCGGTGCGAACAGAGGAGCCCAGCGCGATTGGGATCGGTAGCATCGGCCCCATCAACCTAGATAAGGGTATGATTATGAACACTCCCAACTATCCTTTCAAGAATATACCCATAGAGGAACCCCTTGTTGATGAGTATAAGGTGCCTGTCACCATCGTTAATGACTGCGCAGCCGCTGTTATGGGTGAGCAGATGTTCGGCGCTGGACAGGGAATGGAGAACATTGTCTATGTAACCATCAGCACGGGGCTCGGCGCGGGCGCCATAGTTGATGACAACCTGCTCTTGGGAAAGGACGGCAACGCCGTGGAGGCTGGGCACTTCAGCCTGTTCCCCGACTCGGATACCATATGTGGGTGTGGCTGCAGGGGACACTGGGAGGCTTTCAGCGGTGGTAAGAATATTCCACGCTTTGTTAAAAACTGTGTAGCATCGAAGGATTGGGGTGGAAGCCTTCTACACAAGCTAGCAGGTGGTAAAATCGAGAACGTCACAGCCAAGTCACTCTACAACGCCGCGAATCAGGGAGACGAGTACGCCCTAGAGATCACGGATAAACTAGGGGAAATAAACGCCATCGGTTTCGCCAACATCGTCACCGCCTATGACCCCGAACTCATAACAGTAGGTGGCTCTATAGCCATCAACAACCAGGAACTAATACTTGGCCCAATAATAAAGAACGTACAAAAATACACAATAAACAGGGTCCCCGAGATCAAGATAACCCCCCTAGGTCATGACGCCGTGCTAATCGGTGCACTCGCTTTGGCTATGCAGATCTAGCCGATTATCTTCTGGAATATGATGTCCTGACCTGTGTCCCTCATCTGAACCAGCTCTCCTTTATACATGTAGAAGCTGAGGCTCAGCTTTGATTCCTGAATAAGGGTACAAGCATACTCATCGCCGTCAATGGTTAATGGCTTTGTTCCCTCGTTCACATAGAACTCAAGGTCAAACACGGTGCCCCCCTGCGGGATATAGGCTTGAGCCTTGTATCTTTGCCCTTCCTTCATCTCTGTGGATCGGAGGAGTATATCCCAGAACCCGGGCATGTTGTTCTCGACGAGGAAGGCGTCATCTGGGAATGGCTCTGATAAGGTCACTGACTCATTTGAGAATTGTAACGTTGAGGTTACGTTGCCTCCTGAGAAAGTTACGTTAAATTTGTTAGTCTCCTCGCCTTGTTCCACTGTGAGCATGTAGAGTTCTGGTCTGTACACCTCATCGAAGGTGAAGCTGCTTGTGAGCTGGAGTCTTTTTCCCTCGACGCTGACATCGGTAGCGCTCAGCATAGTGTATACGCCGCCTGATTTCCCGGTAACTGTATAGCTGTAGGTTCCAACCTGCTCCATCTCCCGGATACAAGTAAACTCATTGGTCTCACCGATGGGTAACTCAGGCACACCAATCAGGGGGAGCGCAGTGGTTGGGAATCTGCTGTTAGTATAATACTCGATGAGAAATGATGAGGTGAGGATTAAGATAACACCCGCTAAAATATGGATACGCTTCAAACTGGTTCAGAGATACTGAGAGATATACTCTCTAAAAGGGGTTTAGGAAAGGTGCTGAGCTATAGCGTTCTTCAGGTTATCAGCCGCGATAACCAGCTTGATCTTCAAGAAATCAAGCTCCTTCCAGTAGCGCTCCCTGAGCTCTAGGCGGTTCTCCACGGCCATGCTGATCTCGGCTGGGTGGGGGCTGCCTGGGCTCCTCAGGTTGTTGAGGGCTTTCTTGGGGTCGCTCACCTTTTCGGCGATACTGCTGCTCACCTTGATGTCCTTGCCAAATAGCTCCTTGGCTACCTTCTTCACATCCTCGGGCTTCAGATCCTCAAGGGTCCTTCCCTCATCGATGAGGTTCTTGACGACGCCTGCGGTTACCTTGTACGCCTCACGGAAGCTCAACGCATCCTCTGCGAGGGTCTCGGCTAGCTGAACCGCGAAGATGAAGCTGCCCTTGGTCTGGGCAAGCATCTTGTCATTGTTCACCGTTAATGTGCTGATGGCTCCGTTTAGCACCTCTACGCTGGTCCTTGCAGTGTCGAATGCACGCCAGAGGGCGAGCTTTGTCTGCTGCAGATCCTGATAGTACCCTGTTGGCAGACCCTTGACCATGGTCATCATCTCCTGCAGTACACCATAGACCTCGGCTGTCTTGCCTCGGATAAGCTCGACGGTGCTCGGGTTCTTCTTCTGGGGCATAATGCTGCTGCTACTACTGTACTCGTCGGCTACTGTGATGTACTGGAACTCCGCCCCAGCCCACATCACAAAGTCCGCGGCCATCCTGCTCATGTTAGCCATGAGGATGCTGAGTACGCTTGCGCACTCCATCGCCCAGTCTCGGCTGCTCACCGCGTCCACGCTGTTCTCCTGAATATAATCGAAGCCGAGGAGCTCGCTGGTCCTGAGCCTGCTGATCCTGAAGTTTGTGCCGCCGATGGCTGTCGCGCCCAGTGGGTTATAGTTGACTCGCTCGTAGCACTGCTTGATCCTCTGATAGTCCCTCAGATACTGGTCTACGTAGGCTAGCAGATAGTGGCCGAAGGTGCCGATCATGGCTGGCTGACCATGCGTGTAGTAGACCATGGCGGTCTCGACGTGCTTGTCCGCTAACTCACAGAGAGTCTTGACCAGCTTCAACACGTTCTCCGCGATAGCGATTAGCTCCTTCTTGGAGACCATCTTCATATCCACCATCACCTGATCGTTTCTGCTTCGAGCTGTGTGCATCGCGCCACCCGCCTCGATGCCGATCTTCTCGATGACACGAGTCTCTATGTATTCGTGAATATCCTCGTACTCGGCTCCGATCTCTATTTCGCCTTTTCTCCACTCCGCTTTGATTTCCTGAAGTGCTCCGAGTATCTTCCTGAGGTCCTCTTCCTCCATTATGCCTTGTTCCTGGAGCATGATGTCGTGAGCCATGGTTCCGTCGATGTCTTCCTCGAACATGCGTAGGTCTTCTACGACGCTTGTGTGGAAGCGGGCTGTCCGCTCATCGAATTCCTTGGCTAATCTTCCTCTGACTAAACCTGACAATGTTTACACCGTTGCACACTTGAGAATA
>CAYUTB010000136.1:3133-5753 GCA_964447425.1 uncultured Candidatus Bathyarchaeia archaeon | reverse complement strand
AGAATCTATTAATAACCCATTTTTGATGCATGTGGGGGTATGTAAAAATAATACTATTAACTGAGCAAAGCCTCCAGCTTATCCACCAAACCAGCAAGGTAACCAAAGGCGCTCTCAACAGGCTTTGGAGTAGTCAGATCAACCCCAGTCTGCTTCAGGTTCTCTGTCGGATACCTTGATCCACCCGCCTTCAGGAAACCATGGTACCTCTCAACGGCGTCTCTGTCACCCGCGACTATCGGCTTCGCTAGGGCGTGCGCCCCCGAGATGCCTGTGGTGTACTGGTAGACGTAGAAGTTCATGTACATGTGACCAAACTGAGCCCATGTGATGCCGATGCGGTCATGGTCGAAGTCAACCTCGTCGCCGTAGCCTTCCTTGAAGAGTTCAGCCATCAAACCGATCAATGTATCAGCGCTCAGCGGTTTTCCCTGCTCAACCCTTGTGTGGGCTTCTAGCTCGAACCTTGCCAGCGTAGGCATGATGAAGAAGTACCGGTGGAAGTTGGACATGGCTTCCTCGATCAACGCTATCTGGAAATCTCGGTCAGGCTGTGTACGGAACAGGTAGTCGCGGACGACCGCCTGGTTGAAGTTTGAAGCTACCTCAGCCTCAAACAGCGAGTACCTTCCATAGATGAAGGGCTGAGTCCTCCACGAGTAATATGAGTGGAGCGCGTGACCAAGCTCATGCGCTAGAGTACTCAGGCTGAAGAGGTCATCAGCCCAAGACATCATTATGAAGGGATATGTGCCACCCGTGCCGCTGGTGAAGGCGCCCTGACGCTTACCCTTGTTACGGACACGGTCAACCCATCGCTGCTCCAAGCAGCCCTTACGAACCACCTCGACGCATTCCTCGCCGAGGGGAGCCAGACCCTCGCATATCCAGTCAACCGCCTGCTTGAAGGGCACATATGGTTTGTCGGTGGTTAACGGTGCCTTGATGTCGTAGACGTGGAAGGTATCCACATCCATGATTTCTCTGCGTAGTCTCCAGTAGCGGTGCCATGTTGGCAGGTTTTTCTGGAATACCTTCAGGAGGTTGTGGTATACCTCGACTGGGACATTGTTAGGTCCAAGTGACGCGTGCAGGCTTGTCTCGTAGTTGTGGGTCCTCGCGTTGAAGACATCCTGTTTCAACTGTGAGATATAGATGGCGGCGAGGGTGTTCTTGTACGCGAGATAACCATCATTATAGTTCTCCCACGCGGTGCGACGCGTCTCCCTGTCGGGGTCTGTAGTTAATCCACCTATGCTTGCCTGACCCACCTCCTTGCCTGCTCCTTTGGAGGATAAGGCGGGTTTGAAGACTAGGTCAGCGTTATTGAGTGCGCCATAGATGGTGGATGGTCCTCCGAATGAGTCTGCGGTCATGGCTAGCGCCTCCTCGACCTCTCCGCTGCGTACATGGGCTTGTTTACGGCGAAGCTTATCCAATCCGTGGCTAAAATAGCCGAGCTCGGGTGTTGATCTTATCCAGTCATCAACCACATCCAAGCCGATCACCATGAGTTCAGGCTCAAAGAACGCCGTAGCAGCGCCAAGGTCTGAGAGAAGGCTGCGTGTCTGTCCTAGGCGGGCTCCGTTTACCTGATTCGTGGTATCAACCGAGTAATAGTTGCTGGCATAGTTACGAATCTTTCCAGCCAGCGTACCGGCTTCATCGAATAGACGTAGGTATGCGTGCAGTTTTTTTGGTCCTTCTTTTATCTTGCCCTGATACGCGGCTAGCTTGGTGATCATTTTTGTGAGTTCTTTGCCTGCTGCTTCCCAGTCTGCGGGTGAAGCGAAGACGCTTTCAAGGTCCCATGTCTCGTCGATGGATACTTGGCTGCGAAGAGGCAGGGTTGTAGATTCAGTCATTTTATTGTGACTCCTTGAAAAATTAACTGTCAATTGGATTTAAGTAATTTACGAGTGGAGTACAGCAAGAGAAGCTTTGAATACACCATAAGAAGGGGGGCGGTGTTTCAAAGTTTTTTACGTTAAAACGAGTTCAGGGTAATTTGAATATGTGTCGATGTTTCCCCAAATCTATTTTCCCATCTACCACAGTAACCCTTTCATCCCGTAGCATCCCGATCTTCGCCTCAACAGCTCCTTCCGCTCCTCCCCTGAAGTTACCTATTTTTCCATCTGATTTGATGACGCGGTGGCAAGGAACCTGAGGCGCACAGGGATTGTTCTTCATGGTTGTACCCACGGCTCTACTAGCGTTCGGGGAGTATTTTGGGTCTCTTCGCGCTAGTTCTTTGGCTAGGTCTCCATAGGTTGTTACTTTTCCCTTGGGTACCTCGGCTAGTATTCTTAGAATTGCAGCTTGATATGGGCTGAGTTTTGCTAGCTTCTCTTCATCCTCGGGTGTTAGGTGATACATATCCTTGATTGATGAGTGTTGATTCATTTATTATCGTTTGCCTATTCAACATGAGTACAGGTGGATGAAACTGTTCAACAATAATCAAACGTATGAAAGAGTTGAAAATAGAAGCGATGTCACTCCGCGACATAGCTTAAATACACTAATTTGTGCGAGGGACGGAGTGCCCACACGTTTTCTAATAAAAATCCAAGCTCGAAGCATACCCAAAATAAATGAAGTATTAGATATTCATGGC
>CAYUTB010000136.1:0-3033 GCA_964447425.1 uncultured Candidatus Bathyarchaeia archaeon | reverse complement strand
TATCCATCATTACCCTTATCGCTCGGTCATGCACCCGCCTGATGAGTACATCAGTGAGCCTCGTGATATCCTCCTTGAAGTATTCACGTTCAGCATACAGTAGCGTCCCACCGAGCCGTTTACTTTTTTCACAGAGGATCACCTCGTGTCCCCGGTCTGCTGCTGTGATGGCTGCCTGCATCCCTCCCGGTCCAGCTCCGACTATCATCACTTTTTTCTTTCCGTTACTTGTTTGAATAAACCGGTTCTCATATTCCCTGCCTATGATGGGGTTAACAACGCACCTGACGATACCCTTTGGGTACTTCACGTATGGAGTGAAGTTCTGGCTGATACAGTAGTTACACCTGATGCAGGGTGTGATGTCTTCCTCGTTTCCTTTTCTCGCCTTCTCCGGTAAGTAGGGGTCTGCTAAGAGCGCTCTTCCTAGGGTTATCATGTCTGCCTTTCCACTCTCCAGTATCTCTTCCATCTGATTGGGGTCGTTTAACGCACCTACAGTGTTCACTGGGGTCTTCACGGCTTTCTTTACTGCTTCGGCGAGGTACACGTTGCAGCCCCGTGGGAGAAACACGCTTGGGAACATCCTGAGTCCGGCTGTTCGATCATGGAATGTTGCCGCGGATAGATGGATCATATCGACTTTGCCGTCGAGTACTTTTGCTAGTTCAACTGTTTCCTCTATGCTCATGCCGCCTTCCGTGAACTCGTCGCCGCTCAACCGTATCTCGATGGGGAAGTTTGGTCCGCATTTTTTCCGTATGTCTTCGATGATCATCAACGCTATGCGTGCCCGGTTTTCCATGCTTCCTCCAAAACGGTCTGTTCTATGGTTGTGCAGTGAGGAGAACCACTGGGATAGAAGCCAGCCATGGCCCCCATGGATCATGCACATCTGTACGCCGCCCAGCTTGGCCATCTCTGCCGCGTCTCCGAAGGTGTTCACTATCTGTTCGATTTCTGGTTCTCCCATCTCGATGATTTGTTTGCCGTAGAATGATGTCCCCGCGCTAGGACCGTACACTGCTCCGTCTGGTCGTTGTGACCTTGACCGGATTCCAGCGTGCAGTAATTCGATTGAGGCTATTACGCCATGTCTCTTTATCGCATCTGTGGTGTTGATCAATGATGGCAGGATTCCCGGGTCATCCAGTGGGGTTACCCTCCCATGAGATGTTCCCTTAGAGTCCACCATGCTTTCTCCGAGGCATACAATGGCTGCTCCCCCTTTCGCCCGGAGTTCATAGTACGCGGTGCCCTCAGCGGTGATGTATCCTTCTGGTGTGCCATGCATACCCATAGGCGCTGCTTCAATCCGATTCTTCAACGTGTAAGGCCCAAGTTTCATTGGGCTGAAAAGTTTTGGAAAACGAGTCATAGTATTTCCTCTCTACAATAACTAATTACCAAAGTATTCGCATTTAAAATAATCATCACATAGTAAATCATCACTTCAATTATTCACATAAAGTAACAACAACTGACACAAACCCAAGAAAAAAAAATCTCTACTGGGAAAACGCCGAGCAAGGCTTATGGCTCTGGACAATCAAGAAGTAGCAACTGAAGAGTCTATTCTTTTACTAGTTTTAACCCGTATTTCAGCAGTCTCTCAAAATGGAGGTCTTCTGAAACGAGTACATCTGAGCCAGTCAACGCTGTCGCGGCTATGATGACGTCTGTGTCAGGAATCGTTTCGCTTTCATTTCTTAAGGAGGTGTACAGACTGCAGTATTCTAGTATTATCTCGTTGGAAAGGCTCTGCACCCGGTAAAGCACTTCTAGGTTCTCCTTGAGGTTTTGTCTCTTTTCCTCAGATACGCCTCTCAGAAGCTCCAGTAGAGTCAAAACGGAGATGCCACCGGGTTGAGAATCAGAGTTCCTAAGCTGCTCAATGATTATGTTTGTATCGTAGAGCCTCACCGGAGCCTAAACTCCTCCTTGAAACGCTCTGAGGATTCCTTCATGTGTTTATAGTCTTCTTCGCTCAGGATTTCCCCTATTTTCTCCAGAGCTCTTCGTCTCTTCTCCATGTCTGCTTTGGTGTAGAGTTCCATGAGGTACTCTCCCCACTCCTTCTCGCCTTTATTCTTCTCTAATGTCTGCTTGATTTTCTCTGGGACTGAAATCGTGGAATACCTCGCCATAATTATGTAATTATATAACTATACAATTAAACATTCCGGGGCATCCCCAAAAAAAGGCACTGAGTTACCGCTAATCATTACCAGAGACAATGGCGCGAGGGTGGGGTTTGAACCCTACCGCCTGTGGAGATATCTCCCGATAAACGCCCCTTATTTATTAAAGATTGATTTATGTATGAACTGAGGGTAAGGTTATTGAGTGCACGCCCAAGGAGAGAAAGAGTCTGGACCATATTGGGAGCGGGGAAAATATGGTTCAAGACACGGGTAAGGTCTTTTTCTGATTTAACTCAATCCATAATTTTATCCAATTAGATATTTTATCATATTTGATTTAATTGGTCGAGATGGAAGCTATATTCGCGAGGAGAAGCATACGAAAATACACCTCTGATCCAGTGACAGATGAAGATATCACAAGAATGCTTCAAGCCGGCATGGCTGCGCCAACAGGGGGAAACCGTAAACCATGGCACTTTATCATAATCAAAAACAGAGAGACCATGGATAAACTCGCGGAAAATCATCCATATGGGAAGATGTTATTTGAGGCGCCTTTATGCATCGCTGTCTGTGGTGATCCGAGTCTAACGCCGTTGCCGATGAACTTTGTGCCCCAAGACTGTTCAGCGGCCACCATGAATATTCTTCATGCTGCTGTCGCCTTGGGTTTGGGTGCTGTGTGGATTGGGTTAGCCCTCGATGAACACTATGAGATGGCGCGTAAATTTCTGGGCATCCCAGAAAACATCATCCCTCATAATCTTATAGCGATTGGTCACCCAGCGGAACAAAAAGAGCCTAGAACACAATACGATGAGACTCGAATACATTATGAAAAACGGGGTGACTCCAACCTCAAAAACTTGTAATAGGATAAAATATT
>CAYUTB010000135.1:0-5776 GCA_964447425.1 uncultured Candidatus Bathyarchaeia archaeon | reverse complement strand
ATAATGCATCTGGAGCTGTTTACGATCCTGATCTCTGTGAAGTAGATGGACGAGTTGGTGAATCTAGCGGTGGGAGAAGCTATCTTGAGTACATTGGACCAATGGGATCTCCATTTGTGATCATTGTATAGATACCCAATCTGAGAATTACTTATTTCAAGAATAGTATCTTTATCAGCATATATTTGCCATATTTTAGAATTATTTGCGATTAGCTCAGCTCTTTCATCAAAGTTAATTGAACTATTTGCTATTATTACGTTATCAATTGAACAACTGCTGTCTCCTATGAAGCCTATTCCTGCGCGCCTATCATAGGGAATAAAGACTGTATCAATGGCGATAAGAGAGGAGTTGTCGGTAAAAAGAATCCCTACATATTCATTAAAAATATCCTCTAGATAGTATCCAGTATAAGTGGGGACGAGGAATGTGCAGTTACGGAGTATCAACTGGGAGTTATTTTGGAACCATAGAAGATCAGAGAAAGCAACAGTCTGATCTTGGAATATGAGTTGCTCATCTCCCGAGATTATGGTTTGTCCAGAGATATTGACGCTCGGATCATCCCCTAACCATTTGTAATAATCAGGGAAGTCATAGGTTTGTTCAAGAACGGTGTCCCATGTTTCTGGTGTTGTAAAAGCTGGAATAAGCGGAGGAGGCGGGAATAGGATACTAGATGCCAGTATTATCGATAGCAGCGATATTGTGATGAAATAGTTTCTCCAGCCAGTGAGGAAACCGTCAAAAACATTTACTAGACCATCGTTCTTTTGTGGTGGCGTCTCCGTCATTGGGCACCAGCCTAGATATTTATCGAAAAAGGCTCTGAGGTTCATCAACCAGCCTCCCTGAATGAGTCATTTTTTTGTGTTTGGACCTTTTTGAGGTAATAGAAACAGGATAATAATATCACTAGACCAGTCTCAAGCTGAAACATGTAAGCCACTGGGAAAAACAAGTAACTTCGTAGAAACACTTGGCTCTCCCTTATCAAATATTGCAGAGCCATCAAAACAAAGACACCGAGAAACAATCTAGACCCACCTCTAGACCCAGCTATGAGGAAGACCAGCAATGGCCAATATCCCCACATGATCCCCAAAAAATTCCCCTGATACATATACTCGTGGTAAATGGAGAGAAGACAGCCAGCGACACCTATTAAACCACAGCCAAGAAAAACTGCGCGACCAAGAACCGAGACATCAGCTTTGGACTTTACATCCAATCCGAAACGAGAACCTCTCAACTGGTTATATCCATATAACCCAATGAACACAACAGCCAAAACGATGAAAGAGAGCGCCAGTAATCCATTTTCGCCAGCAAATACAAAGAGATCAGGTATAAAGACAACATCATAACCACCCCCCAGCCCAGTTAAAAACGCAAAACCTGCATCAACCAAGACATAGCTAATAATAGCTACAAACACCTTACCCCTGCCCAGACCGGGTCTGACTATTAGCCAACCAGCGAATCCACCCACTATAAACGCGAAACATAGGCTCACCAAAATTATAGCAATGCATGTCAAGGGAGAGATGCTCAGCCACTCACTTGCGATGGCAGCGTTTATTTCACTGTTCTCATACCATCCAACTCCACTCCAAGTCAGCAGATCAACTCCTGATAATCCAGCTAAAAGATAGATGAATCGGGTTGTCAAGCTGTTAACCACAAAGCTTCCAGCGACCATGGGTAAGCTACTACCGAGGAATGGTAACTCAGCCCAGCCCCAGAGCCAATGGATACTCAAGGATACGATTAGTAAGAGTCCAAAGGATACAAAATAGATGCGAAAACTCGATAGAAGCGATAATGACAGTAAAGCTAACGTAATAAAATAATATCTCCACCCGGTTAGTAGGTTATCGAAAATATTTACTAGACCATTGTCTTTCTGAGGAGGTTTAATGTCGGGGGAGATTGGGCACCAGTATTTTTCGAAAACATCTCTGAAAGTCATGTTAAAGCCCCGGTATAAGTGCCTCGAATACGCGTTGAGCTAGTTTTGATGGAGGTAGCTTTCTTTCCTCGTTGGTTAGATTTACTCCTCGTTCCTCTGCTTCATCGATGAGTCTGTTTCTACAGTTTGAGACCAGTCTGCAGATGTTACAGTTTGGTTGCTGGTAGTGCCATGTCTGTACGCCGTTGCGTGCTGAGAAGGTTATGATGACTCGTTGCTGTGTCTGAGGGCTATAACCAAGCAGTATACCCCTTGTGGCATCAATATGCTGTGGCTCAATCATGTTGGATTGGGCGGCATGAGTCAGAGCCAGTTCTACTTTCTCCAGCATTATGTTCTCGGCATCATACACTGCCTGTCTGGTTATGTCCAGCATTCGCCCTATCTCGGCTTTGCTGATTCCCCGTAGTCTAAGGCTCCATATCTCAAGCTGTCTCTCTGTCAGATAGGCGTTTGGAAGCATCGTTAGAAAATAAAACTAATTGTAAAGTATAAAACCTTTACGTATAATGGAGTGAGGTTCTTTTCTCACTAGTAATAAAATTGTTACTGAATTATTTTCCCCACCAGAAATCCTTGTCACCCTTCCCAACATACGCTCCAAAGAGGACAAACCCAATGAGCCAGAGAAGGATGAAAACATTACTCAGTATACTATTATGGTCTATAATCTCCTGCCAATTAAGATACCAATAAACCGTCATCGATAGCAGTAGAAGCAAGCCAAGTGGAAAAAGCACAACGTTTCTTTTAGCCGCCACCTGTTTTGAAGATTCATAGATCAGTAACCTTCCACAATGAGGGCAAGCGGTGTTCTTTTGACTAATTGTCTCACTGCAGAAAGGGCATTTTACATATTGACTGCTCAAAGATGTGTTACAATAAGGACAGATCAGGTCTTCTTCAAGGACGAGTTTCTTGCATTTTGGACATATTTGATATAAATTAGTCTTCTCTTCAAAGCCCATAGATTCTGTGTTTTTCAGCTTAGTCAATTTTAGAAAATTATTGTTATTAGGTAGTTTATCACCCGAATTCAGAGGACACCATTCAAATATTTTTGCTAAATAGTAACGCAAGTTCATTCAGAACACCCTGCACTTGTATAGCCAAAGACTCCTTATTTCCATTATTTCAATTAATCTGGAGTTTGATATCATGGTAAAAAATAAAACTATTTGTAAAGTATAAAACCTTTACGATGATTGGTTATAGCTATGAATAAGCTCAATCCAATAGTCAGAGCGATTAAGGAAAATCCCGGGATAAATGTATTTGATTCTTGTTCCGCCTCTGGAATGACCAAGTTTACTCGTAGCAAGTATATCTGGGTGGATGAACCAAAAGACCTTGTCTCACCAGCGATAACATACCTGTTATCATCTGTCAACACAATTGAGTAACCAATATCATGGTCACCTCCGCCATAAGCAGCCTCCCATAAGACCTCGCCACTGGAATCAGTTCTAATGACGCCTACATCACGATCCGATCCCATAGCCACACTTGAGCCACCAACCAAAACGAACCCACCATCAGTGGTCGAAACAAAGTCAAAAGCCTCATCATCACCAGACCCACCATAATGATTACTCCAAACAAGCTCACCCAATTCATCAACTCGTACAAGATAATAATCTGAGCCCTGAGCATCAAATGAAAGAGTAAAACCAGTAGCAGCATAACCCCCATCACCTGTCACACAAACTGACTGAAACATCTGACCCTCCTTACCCCCATACAGTTTACTCCACATTACCTCACCATCTGAATCAGTCTTTACAAGGAATCCCTTGTCTAAGCTTGATTCGTCCTCTCTACTAGAACCAGCTAAAAGGAAACCTCCATCACCTGTCTCGATAACCGAGAATCCTCGATCATCGTATAATCCACCATAAGTACGATTCCAGAGAACATCTCCCTGCTCGTCTACTCGTATTAGAAACGCATCTGGTTCCTGGTGCTCAGGGTCCTGCATTATCTCATATGGACCACGCCACCGAATACCCGTAGCAACATATCCTCCATTCGAGACCGCTGCAATGTCTCTAGCCTGATAGCCACCAGTATCGTAATACGTTCTACTCCAAATAACGCTACCATCCGCATCCGTTTTCACTAATACCATAGCCTCTGATACGAGTAGCTGAGATTTGGTGCCACAGATAATGTATCCGCCTTCAGGTGTCTGCTGTATAGAACTTCCAGTACACTTCTCCTCCAGCAACGATTCCTGTTTTAAATCTCCGTTTGAATCAGTCAAAACAAGGTATAGATCACCACGATTCGCTCCACGAGGTTTCAGTAAACACGCTAAAGCAAAACCACCACTTGAACCCTCAACCAAGGAAAACGAGATATCAACACCATCCTCACCAAATGTCTTCTCCCACTCCACACCAGGAGCATCCGCTAGTACCAGCAGATCACATGTTAGGAAACTCAAAAACAAGGCAACAAACAAGATTTTCTTTTGATTCATAATGAACCAAATATACAGCACACGGTTTTATCGTTTCTCATCAAGAAACTTTGACGAATGGAGCAGAGGTGTTCTAAACTCTAGTATTATATCCCATAAACTATATTTCTATTGAACACGAGTCGAAAGATAGATGTCTAGTTTGAGGCGTGGTTATCTTATCCTTCTATTCATCTTGATTGGAGTGATTGTTTGGGGTATCGAGTTTCATATCAGTAATCAGATTCATGTTAACAATCTGGAGATTAACAGCGATGCATCTGACCCATATCCATCGCTGAGGTTCGAGGTCTCTAACCAAGGAGATAAAGACATCATAGCCATAAGAGCCAGCATCAACGAGATTGATCTACCTTACACTTTTGGGGTTTCTGAAGAACATCCACTGGAGCCATCGAGAATATGCGGCTATTCAGGTTATACGGGGTGGTATGAACCGGGTGGAGGTGTTGGTGGTTTCATACCAGATGAATTTGATGGTTACAATATCAAGGTGAAAATTATGTTGAGTGATGGTAAAATCTGGGTCTTCAAAAAGTCAGGTATTTTTAGAGATAGTCACGGGGCTTCTATCGCTTCTATTTGTGGGTTTGATACTTTATACTTCAGAGGAGCCGATCTCATGGCTAAGGATGTAAATGGCACTCTTAACATGAATTTTCGGAATGGTTGGGTTATTGAGTCATCTCAGACGGTTAAACGGTTGGAGGTACATGTTGGAGAGCGAGTTGTGTGGGAGGAGGATGTAAAAATAGATTTTACTAGATATTTTGCTGTTACAGTAGAGATTCCTTTTGAATTGGAGCCCGGAAGATATTATGACATAACACTCATTGCTTATTCGGCTGAAGGAAATATATCAACCTACACAGGGTCTACTTTATGCCAAAAATATGAGATAGGTAAATAGTTCAAAACTCCTGTCTCAGGTAACAATGCGTTTGAATTTCCCGCAATATAACAATAGCAACTATTTAAATTAAGATTTGTTGCTGGATTCGGTCTTCTTTTTGTTGAAATTGATAATAGATTTATTCGTTTTAGGTTGCATCTTTTCTAAATGATCCCAATGTTTCATGTATTCTTTATTTGTTCTAGCGATTAACCAGAAATCAGGATCTTTTTTGATTAATTTAATGAATTGATGTACAAGAACTACGATTGCAGTGACCATTATTGCATATAGTAATAAATCATAGCCGTACATACGTTTAGATTAAATATTCAGCACAAATAAGGTTTTAGTTTGTGTTGAAACCATTTCTCATGTAACAAGCATATTCGTGGATATTGGAGTTTGAGTTCTCTATTATCTGTTT
>CAYUTB010000134.1:0-5850 GCA_964447425.1 uncultured Candidatus Bathyarchaeia archaeon | reverse complement strand
CTGTTTATAGAAAAGAGGCTGTTTTCGAGTGGGAAGTATAGACCCCCCCCTCCCCTCTATGAAAAATGAGGAAGTGCAGAGTTTTTCTTACAATAGAAAGAAAAAAAAGCTTACAATTAGAATAGAATCATATTGACATACACTAGACAACGATACAAAGAAGCTGCTTTGAAAGCATGGAGAACAATTCGAAGAAAAAAAAGATTGAGAGCAGCAGAGGGAGTAGAAAAACTCGACAGTTGGATAGATGTCGAAACGATAAATAGTCTTCAACATCCTGAAATTAGCGAACCGGAAAAAAATGAGTTTTGGGAAGGAAATGGAGTAGTAAAATTATTTTCTAAGACACCCAACGATATTGCTTGCGGTCCATTCTGGGAAATTAGATGGGCATATGGGTGTCCTCTGGACTGTAGCTACTGTTATTTACGGGGCACAATGCGTGGAAAAATGAATCCAAGCTTCGTAAGAATTGAGGAAATTAAAAAATGTGTAATAGAGGCATTCGAAAAAATAAAAACGCCACAAATATTCAACTCCGGCGAGCTTTGCGATTCTCTAATGAACCCAGTGAACATGGCTGAGATTGTTGACCTTTTTGAGACCCAAACTAAACATAAAATCTATTTACTTTCAAAATTTGGGATAAATAATATTGGTTTCTTACTCGAAAAGCAACGAAAACAGACAATATGTGCATGGAGTGTAAACGCTGAACCAGTCGCTAAAAAATGGGAAAAAAGTGCTGCAAAACCTAAAGATAGAATACGAGCCGCAAGTCTCGTTTGGGACGAGGGATATGATACACGCATTCGGTTTGATCCAATTTTTCCTATAAAAAATTGGAGAGAACACTACTCTAAAATTATTGAAGATGTTTTTTCTGAGTTACTTCCCAATAGGATAATTCTTGGAACGCCCAGAGGATTATGGAAGACAATTCATTATGCAGGGTTATCGGGCACTAATATGGGGTGGTCTGAGTTTTTCTCTGAAGATTCAGGTTGGGGAAAGAAACTTGATTTTGGGCAAAGAAAAGAAATTTATGAATTTTTCTATAATAAATTAGAATCTCTTAATTATCCAATTCATAAAATCTCCATGTGCAAAGAGACCACAGAAATGTGGAACTCCTTAGGTTATCGAAATAAACCAAAAACATGTAACTGCTACGGATTAGACGCTTTTTCATAAAGTCTATTTAAAAATGATAGTACAATCATCAGGAAAACTTCGTTTCTTCCTTTTTCGATTAGGAACGGTGACTTCTGCTATGGCATTTGGATTATTATCCTCAATATATTGCAAAATTGATTTTCTGAAAATATATTCTGTCTCGGTTATCACATATTTTTCAATATCTGGTATTTTGACAGTCTTACCTGTGAATTCATTATATACCAATTCTGCAGCTTTTGGTATCCAATATTGATCTTCTTGGAAATCCATCAAAAAGCTTTGAGAACGTCCCAATCGATCTGAAAATGAAAAATGTCCTCTCTTATCCACGCTCCACATGGCTTCTTTCATTTGTTTTAATCCTAGCCAATGTTTGGTAGCGAAGATAAGATAATACAGCACCTGATTGTGTATATTTATCATTTCGAAACTTCTTGTGTAGGTAACTCCACAGCATTCCTCAAGTTGTTTTTCATATAACTGTAATATGTGAGGCGTTTTATCTCCCATAATAGTACGTATTTGTCTCCAATCTGAAATACCGTACAAACTATCTAAAACTGGTTCGCGCAATTCATCCAAAAATCTACGGATAAAACCAGCCATAAAAGTGATGAGAATTTCACATTTATCATAACTTAGAAGCCTTTGCATTAAATTCATTGAAAACCCTGAGAATCCAAACGGGTCAATAAATGCAAAAGTAGGAGCAAGTTTTTCATCTTTAGAATCGAGATCATCAAATATTCGCATTAACGTGGGTTCAAACTCATCACTTATAACAGAATATTTAATTCGTTCAGGTAAATCTGGGAATTTTTCTTTTATTACTTTTTTCAGATTATCTGACCGCATCTTATCGTTTTCAATAAAAACAAAGACCATCTCAGACCATTTATGTGGACGTAACATATGTTCGTTAGCGGTTCTCAGAGCAATAATTGGAGAACCTTCTTCTCCTTTGGAGTAAACACCAGGACCAGCAAACCCATCGATATAAACGATACGACTAGATCCACGGGCTAAAATTGGAAACCATCCTTTCAGATAATTACTTAGAATTTCGTGTTTTGCTTTAGTATGTTCATCTAGATCCCAAATCGTATCTTCAACAGGCGCCATAATAATCCCCGTCTCTCAACTGTTATTTAAATAGATATAAAAGTTAAAATCTTTTGTAAATATTATTAACTAGCGATACAACTAAAAGTGGATTCATATCATCAGAGAAGAGCCAATAATGACAAAAAAAATCACTTCAGGTACTAAAGAATGGGCTGATTACAACGTTAACTGCATAAAAGGCTGTTCAAACGATTGCAGATATTGTTATGCGAAGATGATAGCTAAAAGATTTGGTAGAAAAACCGAAGAATCATGGAAAAATATGGAAATAAATATGACAGCAATAGAAAAAAAATATAATAAATATGATGGACGAGTGATGTTTCCGAGCTCACATGACATCGTAAATGATCCTGAAATTATTGAGGCATGTTTTCAAGTTCTAGAAAAATTACTGGAAGCAGACAATGAAGTACTAATCACAACAAAACCTAGCCTTCACGTGACAGAAAAGATCATAGAGGAATTCAGTAATTATAAGAAAAATATTCAATTCCGATTTACAATTGGTTCAAAGAATAATGATACACTCTCGTTTTGGGAACCCAATGCTCCAAGCTATGAAGAGAGAAAAGAAGCACTTCAAATCGCTTTCAAACATGGGTATAAAACAAGTATTTCAGTTGAACCATTCCTAGATCGCAATCCCATACCAATGATCTCCGAGTTAGAACCATACATCTCTGAATCAATCTGGATAGGTCCAATGAACTATGTAAAAAGAAACGATGTCCCCACAGAGGAGATGTCATACTATAATGAGATTCGCGAAATATCACAAAAGGAAAATCTAATTACAATATATGAAAGTTTAAAGAATAACGCTAAAATTCAATTTAAAGACAGTTTTCTTAATAGAATAAATAAAAAATAACAACTTTATAATGGAATACTGTAAACTACGTTGAGCTATTTAACAAGTATAAAAGATAGTCCAGCGCTATGAATCTCCGTGAATTAAATGACTGAATTACCATATTACAAATTACCAGACCCACCGGAGAAGATGAACGCAGCAAGTGTTCTCATCAGATTCGTGGATTCCCTTGGGTTCAGGTACAGGTGGGCAACCGAGGGACTGCGCGAGGAAGACATGGATTTCCAGCCATGTGACTCCAGCATGAAGCTCGGCGAACTCGTGAAGCACATCTATGAACTGGTCTCCGTCACTGACACCTTCATAACGGGAAAAGAGCATGAGAGAAAAGGATCAATGAGCCTTGAGGAGTGGCGGAAAAAGACACTAGAGATCGCGTTTGACCTGAGTAAGGCACTCAAGGGTTTAGATGATGAGTACTTGGGGAAGCGGCGATGGTTTGTTCCATGGGGTGGAAAAGAGTATCCAATATGGTACCTGATTAATGGTCCACTCAGCGATGCCTTGACTCACGTTGGGCAAGTGGCGTCATGGAGAAGAATCAACGGGAACCCTATATCGGGCGCCAACGTTTTCTTTGGCACCCCACCAAAAGAGTAGTATCTACTCTATTTTCCCGCGCATCCTCTTCTGGGTCATTATAAAATTTGACTGTGGGAAACGCGTGAGATTACCCATAATTTTATTTTCAATATTCGATAAATTATTGCTGGTTCTGTGATGACTCTTGAGGTCGTGTTTCTGGGCTCGGGAG
This sequence comes from uncultured Candidatus Bathyarchaeia archaeon, assembly GCA_964447425.1. Lineage (GTDB taxonomy): Archaea > Thermoproteota > Bathyarchaeia > TCS64 > TCS64 > RBG-16-57-9. The sequence goes on along the minus strand of CAYUTB010000134.1, from coordinate 1,915 downwards.
GATGCATACGTGTTCCCTCCTTCAACTGCACATGCCGAGTATGCGAAGAAGCGAGAAAAAACAAAACACATGAAAGAACCAGAGCATCAATAGCCCTGCATGGAAAAGAAACAACAATCATAGACGCCTCCCCTGATCTCCCAGCACAGCTGGAAAGGGAAAAAATAAGAAAAATAGACAACATCTTCATCACCCACTGGCACTTTGACCACGTCTGGGGACTAGCAGAACTCGTTGAGCCAGCCTTTACATCACGATGGGCTAGACCAGATGTCTATCTACCTGAGGGTTCTATGCCTTTCTTCGAGAAAGCCATGGGTTACATGAGTGGAAGCGTAGTTCTCCACCCTGTTAACCCCGGCGACATGATCGAGACCATTGATGCATCATATGAGGTTGTGAAGACAAATCACACTGCTGATAGTGTAGGTTACATTGTTCGATCAGTGAAGAGCATGGCGTATCTTCTTGACAGCTATATTCCGCCTCATGAGACTGTGGAAAAATTATCGGATGTGGATATCATTGTTCTCGGACCGACAATAGATAGGCTTGTATTGTTAGAGGGTGAGGAACGGTGGCTGCATTTTTCATTGGATGAGGCTGTGGATTTCTGGAATCAACTGGGCGCCGGTGAATGTATCTTGTCCCATATGAGTTGCCATAGTTATATCAAGGGTAATATTGTCGCTGGGTTGACTGCGAATGAGAGGGCTAAGTATGAAAGAGAGCATGATGGAATCACATTCGCCTACGATGGAATGAGAATACAACTATAACAACAGATGATCCATAATTTTATCCCTACTTTTCAGTAATCAAATAAGAGAAGGGTTCTACTTTGAAGAAGGGCTTAAAGTTCAAACTGCACAAACAGGAAATCGTTGCTGGTAGAGGAGTAGTAGCCTCAAATCATCCACTGGCAAGCTCAGCTGGGGTCGAGATGTACGCCCATGGGGGAAACGCCTTCGACGCAGCCATAGCCACCCTATTCGCCCTAACAGTAGTAGAACCCATGATGGTCAGCGTCTTTGGGGCAGGCTTCTTCGTAATCAGAGAAGCCGAGACAGAGAGAGTAGAAACCATAGACAACTACGCTGTCGCGCCCTTCAACGCAACCGACAACATGTATGAGATGGTGAAAGAACGAAAACCGGGGCAGAACATCTTTGAGACCGTTGGGAGGAAGAACCTCGCAGGTCCGTTGGCTGTCGCTACTCCGGGGACGTTGAAGGCTTGGGAGTATGTCAGCAAGCGATATGGTGAGTTGGATTTCGCGGAGGTTATTGCCCCAGCTATCAGGCTCGCGAGATACGGTTACAAATCCAGCGCATACATGAATCACATCGTCGATTACTGCAAAGAAGACCTAGCCAAGTACCCTGCGACAGCAAAGACCTACATGCCATCAGGCAAGCCCATCAAACCCGGCACCCATATCAAACTACCCGAATACGCTGAGACACTGGAAAAGATCGCTAGAAAAGGCTCAGATATCCTCTATGGTGGAGAGATCGGAGGAGAAATCACCGACTATATGATGGAAAACCAGGGCATACTAACAATGAAGGACCTCCGAGAGTACAAGCTTATAATGAGAGCGCCTGTGCATGGCATCTACAGGGAAGACTACGAGATATACGCCATGGCTCCGGGAAGCAGCGGAGGCACTCATATCATTCAGATGCTGAATATTTTGGAGCATTTCGACGTGGGCTCAATGGGATTCGGCTCCGCTGAGTATCTGCACCTGATGGCTGAGGTCTTGAAGATCGCCTTCGCTGACCGCCAGAAATACATAGGGGACCCAGCGGTTGTGGACATCCCCGTGAAGGGCTTGATCTCGAAAGAGTACGCTGGGCAACGAGCCGCCGAGATAGGGGACAGAGCCAAGAACTACAGCCACGGCGACCCA
>CAYUTB010000133.1:0-5868 GCA_964447425.1 uncultured Candidatus Bathyarchaeia archaeon | reverse complement strand
AGCGGCAATGCGGCCCAGAAGGCAGCCGTAGAAGAACTCAAGGCCACAACCCTACCCGTAGCGTTCCCCGTGATAATAGTCAACGACGATAAAGTGATCCAAGGCTTCAAGAAAGACGATATTCTCGAGGCTCTTGGACTATGACCACTGTAGAAGAGGCACGTAAAAGAGCAGAGCGAGACGCCACAAGAAACCGAGTCTACCTCTGCCCAGTACCCGACCTGCTAAACGATCTATTGAATGGCCTCGTGGAGAATGAGGCACGATACGGGTACCCCAGCTGCCCATGCAGGATCGCATCAGGTGACCTAGAAAAAGACAGGGATATAATCTGCCCATGCGACTACCGGGACCCAGATGTCGAGGAACATGGTCAATGTTACTGCGCGTTATACGTTAACGAGAAGGTCTACAGGGGAGAGGAACCCACAGAGTCTATCCCTGAGAGAAGACCCATGGAGAAGCAGATGGCTTCACTGGGACTGGGGGACGAAGCGGAAAAAGCGGAGCCCAAGAAGGGAGAGCCACAGGGTACGGAGAGAAAGCTGCTATACTGCAAACAATGTGGCTACACTATTCTCCGCGAGGAACCACCGTACAAGTGTCCCATCTGCGGAGCCAAACGAGAACTTTTCGCAGAGATCATCGTAGAAGGCGAGATAAAAACAAGGGAAATCTACTGATTTCCCGATTTTTTTATAAAAAAGTTAGCCTACGAGGGCATTAAAGAAGAGCTTGAAGGTCGCATCAGTCAAAGCCCTGTTCTGAGGAGCAAAGCCATACATGATAACCTTGCCCGCTTTCCGCTTTGCCTCTATCACTGCAGCTTTCCTTGCGAGATACTCCTCACCTATGAGCCAGCCGCTCTGCATCATATTCTCCTCGGGGTAGCTCACCACGACGCTATAGTCCTCGTTGCTGTGAACAGCCTTCACCGCGTAGGCGTGGTTTCCTCTGAGCAGGATCAAGCCCTTCTCGGGCATACCGTAGCCGAGTGAATGCTTGTTATCGATGTTGACCCATATGGTGCTGCCTGGGCAATGGAACTTCTTGGGCTCCATCTCCTTCAATGTATTAATCACCTGAACCCCCAGCTTCTCCATGGCGAACTCACAGGAATCATTCAACGCGATGACGATGCCGCCGTTCTCAACGAACTCGATCACCTTCTTGACTCCTTCATCTCCTATGCCTGACTTGTATTTCTCGGGCAGGACCGGTGCAGTAGCGGCCCCTTTGTACTTCTTATCATAGAACTCCTCGACCTTCTCACCCGTAATCAACGCAGTCGAGTCACTGGGCAGGATCAATACATCGTATTCGCCTAACCCAGCCTTAACCTGCTCATCCATCACTGTGGAGCAGTTAAACTCAAACTGCTCAAGAAGCCACCGTGTCCAGCCCTCATCCATGTTACCGCCCCAGTACCTCTGATACATAGCGATCCTTAGGGGCTTCACCACCTTGGACTCAGCCTTGAGCGCCTTATCCACGGCGATTAGCTTGAGATGAGTATCCTTCGCCACCTTCTGGAGCTTCATCTCGTCTCCAGCCACGTGGAACATACCGACGGGGTAGATTGTCTCTCCTACTTTCACAGACTCGGTGAACCGCTTCACCTCAAAGCCCATCTTATGCAGCTTGTTGACCGCCTTGAAGCTATCATTTATCCTGCAGTCAATCAAGTAACCATGCATGGACTCACCCAATAGCTCCCCCTTCGGGGCAACGGGCTCAACCTTCTTGAAGCTACCCACAGGCACATGATCTGCCTCGATGATCTCCACACCCTTGAACTCACCCATTGTCTGAGTTGCGAAATCATAGTTCATCATAGGCACACCTTCAGGGGTCCTAACCCAGAGATTATCACGGTAATAGGTTCTGCTCAACATCATGATGAGGAATGGACGAGAAACCTGATCAGCGAATACTATGTAGCTGTCAGCGGGGTATGTAGCCTCCCCCACCTTGAACGGCTTCTCAGCCCTGTGAATCTCAACGGTCATATCGCTAAGTGTTTTGAGGAATCGATACGTCGTATTCGGATCAACCTGTCCGGGTGGGAAGATGAACGCATAGGGAGCCTCTTCCTTGCCTTTAGAGATGCTTCTAAGAGCCTTTGTGTGCATGTTCTTGAGGATCATCTCAGGGTTATTCGCTGCCACTTCGAGGGTTGCCAAAGCAGCCGTCAACTGACCCTTCAATATATCGCTGAGGTGCCACCATCCCCCCTTCCAGGGGTCATTGAAGTTTACCGATGCCCTATACTCTGGGCGCCCCCTCGGGTGAGGCTGCAGTTGATGATAATGCACATAGACGGGGGATGCAACTTTAACACTAGCAGACTCCGTGAACATGCCGCAGATGTTGAACCACGGGAACACCAGGCTGAACCCAGGCATAAAGTCAGATGGGAAAACCGCTGCCTGCTCTACTCCACTTATCCCCTCCGAAGCCATGCGAATAGCTATCTGAGCACCATAATGCTTCTGCTCTGTCCAGACTAGGGGGTCAGCCACTTCATTCACAGGGTTACTGTTGGGTGGAACGAAGAACCTTGACCCATAGAAACCCATCTGATGGTGGTCTATGAACGCCTGAGGGAACCATTCCTTGAGGATAACCCTGTTCATTATCTGTGTCTCGACCTGTGTCAGAGTCAATGCGTCCCTGTTGTTATCATGACCCACATACTTGTGATAGAGCCAGGGCATACTTCCCCCCTCAAACTCTGTGCCCAGATACTCGTTATACCAGTCAACGGTCATGATCTGACCATCAGGGTTCGCGCATGGGAACAAGATCAACACAACGTTTTCCCTGATCCTCTGAATCAAAGCTTCCTCGCTGGTCAACAGCCGATACGCGAAATCGCTGGCGACCTGAGTGCCCCCCACCTCACTGGCGTGAATGCTCATAGTCATCGCGACAACGGTCTTGCCCTCAGAGATTATCCTATCAACCTCAGACTCGTCGAGGTCCTCCGGGTGACTGATGCTCCAAGTGTCTTTTTTGATCTTATCAAGATTCTTGAGGTTCTCGGGCGATGAAATATACGCGACCAGTATGGGGTAACCCATAGTGGATTTCCCTTCCTCAACCACCTTAATCCTATCAGAAGACTCATCAAGCTTCCAGAAATACTCAACCACCTTATCCCAACGGACAAGCTTTCTATCTGTACCGGGTTTGAAGCCATAGTATGCCTCAGGCGAAATTATCTCAGTCATATGCAAACTGTACACCGAATTCTTATTTAAGCCTCGGCACAGACCCATGACCTCATTTTTCAATAACTAATTAAAACCAATATTATTTTATTTAAATAGTTTAAATAGTGGAATACCTGAATACATTAGGAAAGACATGAAGTTTGTCCAGTTAAAAACCATAAGAGACTTGGTTATGCTTGTAGCAAGCTCCCCGGCGACAAACGTCATCCAGCACCTCGAAAACAGTGGTCACATCTACTTCGTAATCGGGGGAACACTCAGCGAGGTCTTCATGTACCTCGTCAAACAGGATGACCCCATCGAAGGAAGCTTCATCACATATAATGGCTACAGTGGCGAGATTGGGTCAAGCCTAAAAATATCCACTGAGCCCAATATGAGCAGCTTTCCAATAATCGAGATCCAGAAACAGGACCTCATCACAGCCGAGACGATGGCTACTCTATCAAAACTATGACTGGAATACGATAAGGTGAAAAAGAATAATGGACTTTGAAGAAGACCTTGACGATGACCTTGATCTCGACGATGAGGATCTCAAACGCAACGAGATAGATCAAGACTTGAGCATCAGCATCGAGAACGTAGTAGCATCAGCCAGTCTCGACCAGAAAATTGACCTACTAGCCATCATGAAGGTATTCCGTAACGTGGAATACAGGCCAAAACAGTTCCCCGGGTTAGTATTCAGACTCAAACGCCCAAAAACAGCCACATTAATATTCGGCTCAGGCAAGATGGTATGTACAGGCGCAAAATCCGAGAAAATGTCCAAGAGAGCCGTCAACAAAGTAGTTCGCGAGCTAAAAAACAATGGTATAATCATTCTCGGGAAGCCAAAGATCGTTATCCAGAACATCGTCGCCTCTGCGAACCTCCACGGCAAGATCGATCTGGAGACCGCGGCGGATATAATGGAGAACGTAATGTACGAACCAGAGCAGTTCCCTGGACTCATCTATAGAATGGGTGAACCCAAGGTAGTAATGCTGCTATTCGCGTCAGGCAAGCTTGTCTGCACTGGCGCAAAACACGAGGACATGGTCAAGGAAGCCGTAGAGAAACTGCACGTGATCCTAAAAGACTATGACCTAATCTACTATGAATAGAGGTCTCAAAATGCCATCAAAAGACACAACAGAACAGAAAGCCCTAAAACTCGTATTCGAGGCAGGCGAGGAAGGAATACTCCAATCCGAGCTATGGAAACATCTAGATGTAAGCAGCCGAGAAGGCAGCAGACTCGCAAAGAAATTCGAGGAAAAAGGCAAGGTACTCCGAGAAAAGGTACTCAACGATGGACGATGGACGTACAAGCTCTTCTTTAAACGAGAGCCAGTAACACTCGACTCTGTCGCAGGGTGTCCATGCCTCATTTGCCCAGAGATAGACAAGTGTTTCAGCGGTGGAACACAGGACCCCAACGTATGCCTAGACCTCACCGCGTGGATCGATCCACGAATAGCGCCTCAGCCAGCAGAGTGAGATTACTACATTGGATGAAAATACCAAAGAGGTATTGAGGTACGGGGCTACTTTTATCGCCCTAATCGCCCTCTTTTATGGAGGAACCCTCATACTCAGGAACACATTGGGCACCGCTAACCCCATGATGGTTGTAATCAGCCAGAGTATGGTGCCTACCCTCGGGGTTGGTGACTTCATATTTATTGAAGCAATAAATGACTTTGACGCCGTATCAATAGGCGCTCCCCCCAGTGGAGACATTCTCGTATTCATGCGACCCGGGTTCACGGACGAGTACATTGTACACAGGGCGATCGATGGTGTCAAGACCGAAACCGGCTGGCTATATCAAACAAAAGGCGATAACAACCCGTTCCAAGACGGTTTCCAGGTACCAGAAGATCATGTAATAGGACGGGTAATCAACAGGCTACCCGTGATAGGATACTTCAGCCTCTTCATAAAGACCATGAAAGGCTTCGGAATGATACTGATCCTAATGGCCATATCTTTCTTCTACGATAATATTCTGCCAAAGAAAACCGAGATTACCATTAAAGGGCGCTTTAACTACTTTATACTGATTCCATTCGCAGTCGCACCACTTGTGCTAATCAAGATATGGATCCAGCCCGCGGATCATCAAACACTAGAAACAATAGCCCTAGCAGCATGGTATTTGGGGTGCCTAGTACTACCATTAACTACAGAAGACGACGACATGGGCTTGATGTTCTGGCTCTACCACCTTGTCCTATTAATGATACCCATCACATGCGATCTTGTCTGGTGGACAACAGGGATAACCCCCAGTAAGTGGTGGACCATACAAGGAAGCACAGTACCAATCTCATGGTTACTCATGGAGGAGACCCGTCTCTTCAACGAGGCCTTCAATCATATACTCCTCTGGACAGGGCCTGGCATACTACTATACCTCGGTCTATTATACGCAAAGCGAAGCCAAGTAGTATCAATAAAGAATCTGAGCGATAAGCTCAGAAATCTCTAAACTTTTTCGAAAAAATATTAAAAAAATAATTAAAAAAGGGATAAAGATGGTCTTACTCCAAGACCATGATTGCGCTGTAGACCGCAGGCACCTGGCGCTCGATGGTCAGGACTGCTCCGGCTGATGGCCTGAGCTCGATCCTGAACTCCTCAT
>CAYUTB010000132.1:0-5887 GCA_964447425.1 uncultured Candidatus Bathyarchaeia archaeon | reverse complement strand
ATCTGAGGCAGCTGAGCAAGAAAGGCATCGTTAACGTTGGTGGTAAGATTTGCCCGATTATCGGTGGGGTCAGCATCAACCACTTGATAGTTGATCTATCTGGTACTGATGCTGAGATCGGTGATATAGTGGAAGCAATCAGCATGAATGGTGCTAACGACGCCCACAGCCTATGTGAGTTGGCTGGAGTGGAGCCCTATCAGTTAGCGGTCTGGATGAGCCCAATAACCCCAAGAATCTACTATGTTGGCGGAGAACCAGTAGCCCTAGTTGAGCCTGAGTTAGGCTGACATGCATGATTCTATAGTGCCCAGAAAGATCGCTTTCTTTATACCTTTCCTGTATCTCATGCTCTGAGAAAGAGGATATGTGATGAATAGCATCGAGGCATTTGATCTGGTAAAGAGTTTCAACGGCTTTACCGCTGTTGAGAATCTTAGTTTTAATGTTGAGGAAGGCGAGATATTCGGGTTACTGGGACCCAACGGAGCTGGTAAGACTACCACCATCAGGATGCTCTCAGCCCTGATATCCCCCACCTCGGGGAGAGCCATCATCGGGGGGTACGATGTACATGATGATGCGCTGAAGGTACGTGAGGTAATCGGCGTGCTCACCGAGTCTCCGAGCCTCTACGGTCGGCTGACGGCGATGGAGAACATGGAGTTCTTCGCAAAAGCCTACGGTGTAACCGATAAGGCTACCCGGGAAGCTAAGATCCATGATTTATTGGATTTCTTCCAGCTCTGGGATCGACGAAATGATCCCGTGGGTCAGTACAGTAAGGGTATGAAGCAGAAGCTGGCTATCGCCCGTGCTTTGATTCATAGCCCCGAGATATTATATTTGGATGAGCCTACATCTGGGCTTGACCCCAAGTCCAGCAAGGATATCCGGGACCTGATGGAGGAGCTGACAAAGAACGAGCGTCAGACCATCCTCCTCTGCACTCACAGGCTTGAGGATGCGGAGAAGCTCTGCGATAGGGTTATGATAATCAATAAGGGTAGACCCATCACCATCTCCTCTCCCCGTGATCTGCGTAAACGGTTCAGCAGCGGGCAGGAGGTTCAGATCGGTGTTACCCGGCTGGATGATGGCTTGGTGGAGATGGTTAGAAGCCTCCCAAACGTGGTGAACCTCACAGCCAACCACGCCGAGAACAGTCTATCTGTGAGTCTCGGTAACGAGCAGGATACCCCGAGCCTTGTGAAGGCGCTGGTTGAGCATGGTGCCGGTGTTCGCTACGTTAAGCCCCTTGAGACATCGCTTGAGGAAGCGTACCTTGAGTTAATGGAGGAAGCGCAATGAGGCTGGAGAAGGCGTTACTGGTCTTCAAGAAAGACTTCATCGAGATATCCCGCAACAAGGAGGTACTCCTCCCAATGCTTATCATACCAATAATCTTCGCGTTCTTCCTGCCGGCTATCAGCGTCATGGCTCCAGAAAGCGTCAACACCGGTGGAGACACAGAGGTCTTTGTGGCGACCATATTGGCGAACCTACCAGAAAACGTACAAGCTATGCTGATGGGCTTATCCGCGAATCAACAGGTCATCTATGTGATGCTGGTCTACTTCTTCGCGCCATTCTTCCTCATCATCCCTGTTATGGGTAGCAGCGTGATAGCTGCGGATAGCTTCGCTGGTGAAAAGGAGAGGAACACTATGGAGGCTTTGCTGGCAACGCCGTTGACTGACGCGGAGTTATTGCTGGGTAAGATACTTGTGAGCTTCATACCTGGTATGGGGATCACCATTCTCGGGTTTATCCTCTACACCGCGACGGTTGACTTATTGACAGTGGAACGCTTCGGAGTGTACATCCTGCCGACTGTGCCCTGGATCGTGATGATCTTCGTCCTAGCTCCAGCCATATCACTATTAGGCATAGGAGTATCCGTCATCATATCCTCCAAAGTGAAAGGGTTCAGGGAGGCACAGCAGCTCAGCGCATTGCTGGTGTTACCTGTGATCGCTCTATTATTGGGGCAGGCAACTGGTTATCTGATACTGGGTAACAGGGTGATGATAATGCTGGCAGCAGCCATCCTAGTAATCGATGCAGTGATATTCGGATTCGGGCTACGCCTCTTCCAGAGAGAGAAGATCCTCTCCCAGTCCCGTTAGCCTAGTAGATGTCGCTCTCAGCCAGATGCCAGTTTCGGATGTGGCTGAGCTTCAACCCATTCCTGTAGACTGCGCCTTCACGCTGCGTTGTGCCGTGAAGCGCCTTCATGATCACCTGATACCACGGCACTATCTCAAAGCCTAGCCTTCTGGCTGTTCGTTGGCGTTCACCGCCCTGCATTGTATCCATCTCAATAACTGTGATGTCATTATGCAGGTCTGCGAGTTTCTCAACTATTCCTCCGAGGTGTTTGTTCATCAGACCCGGGTTATAGTCGTTTATAGTGAGGGTGGTCTTCTCCCCCTCTGTGACCTTGTCAGTTACCAAGTACCCGATTGTGGTACCCCCGAGGTAGACCCCGTATGGCTGAACTAGTTTGAATGGGTGCTCATTGATCTTCCACCCTAGATATGCCATTGAGCGGTTCAGGTTAAACAGGCGAGACTCCAGAGCCCACTCCATGTATAGCTTATGGAGTGTATCAACTTTGATGGGTTCAAGCGTAACCGCTTGACCGATGCCCCTCCTGATCTCACCGGGCTTGAGGAAACACTTGTTCACATCATACGCCAGCTCGGAGCCAGCCTTACGTGCAGCACCAGCTGCCTCAACCAGATTGAAACCCATCAAAAACTCGGCGTTGATACGGGGAGCCTCCTCTCCCAGAAAAATCAGGGTCTTCTGGAACAAGCCTCTGCGTCTGTGATTCTCATCGACGAAGCCATCGCATCCCTGCACCGCCTTGAATACCTCGGCGCTGCGTCTGATCTCCATTGGTAGGAAGCTGTTGAAGGCTACTGGTCCATCGGTCCTGTGCTCCACTACCGCTATGGAGGTGAAGCCCACGCTGTTGGGGTTTCTCCGCCACTTCCAGTCATAGATCGCCTCATCGTATTCATCGTACAGGGCTTTGTTCAGCCCAGCTATGTATGCATCAACGTCGTCCTCGTTGAACCAGCGCACACTGTAATCTTCAGACAAACTAAACACAATATCGATAAACCACTACTTAAGCAGAACAGGCTGAAAGGAGCCTAAAACGGGCTCTTCCCTTGCTTCAGTGTTTATGTAGAGATTCTTCAAAGTTTATGATCCAATTAGGTAATAATCCTGAAATCTGCTTTTAAGCAAAAACTGGTTCCAATCGCCTGTGAATCAACCAATGGAAAGCTCAGACGAGAAAAAAACGATCTACTGCAACAAATGCGGTAAAGAGATGCCCCAAGGCGCAGACTACTGCGAATCATGCGGAGCACCAAGAGAATTTAGAGAAATGAAGTATGTGAAGCGCCAAGGCTCAGGGAATGGCTTAGGGAAGGCAGTCGCCATCATAATGGGCGGCTTCTTCATCCTGATAGCGGTCCCGATACTCTTCAGCGGCGGCGCCCTCATGGGTGTAACCGGTATCTTTGACCAAGGTGGCGGCTATATCGGTATAGAGAACGTCAACTTCGCGACCAGCACTCAGATGCTCATCGGGAGGGAGATGAACGTCGTCATCGATGATTATGATAGCCCCCCTAGCTGGCTCTGGGAGCCCGACTTCAGTGACCTAGTCACCATAAAGATCAAGGCAGATAGCAACACCGGCGACGGTGTATTCATCGGCATAGTCGAGGCAGGTGACGCCTACGCGGTCTTCGGTGACGCAGCCTATGACCAGATCACCAAGTTCAACATGGAGAACCTCAGAGGACGTAACCCAGAAATCACGTACAGGTACCACCCCGGAGAGACACTGACCATCGCGCCCACAGACCTAGACATTTGGGTAGCTGAGGTAAGCGGCAGCGGTGAACAGACACTGACATGGAGCCCCGGGTTGGGAACCTACTGGCTGGTCATCATGAATGAGGATGGCTCAGCAAACGTGGATATCGATGCTGGTGTAGCGGTGAAGATGCCCATACTGGACAACATCGGTAAGGGGCTCTTCATGGGAGGCTTAGTACTGCTGGCTGTCGGCGTGGCAATCGTATACTTCGGGGCGATAAAGCCCAGATACTAAAGGAGAATAAATGAAATGTACTGTAAAAAATGCGGAAACGAGATATCAGAGGGAGCAGAGTACTGCCCAAAATGCGGTGCACCCCAGAACGTAAGCGAACTGATGCTAGCGAGCACAGGCGAGAGAATACTCGCCTGGATAATCGACAGCGTAATCATCGGCTTCGTGGTGAGTGCTTTGTCGTTCCCCGGGATGTTCTTCCCCTTCCACACGCCGTTCCTCAACATGAGCCTTAGCAGCGTCGCGCTCTTCCTCTACTGGACATACACGGAGGGGACAACGGGTCAGAGCATCGGCAAGAAGGTGATGAAGATCAAGGTCACGGATCTGGATGGAGAGCAGATCGATATCAGCACAAGCATGTATCAGGCCTTCGGGAAGGCGTTCCTGCTACCGCTGGACGCCCTCATAGGGCTCTTCGCCTATCAGGAGAAGGATCAGAGGCTCTTCAACCACCTCAGCGGAACCATCGTGGTCAAAGAATAGACCACACTCTCCCACCATTTTTTATTACGCCGTTTGTCTGCTTCTCGGGAATACTTATGGAAGTTAATTGTCCAAACCAGTCAAGAAACCTAGAGAACTGTAAATGCACCTCACCGGATTGCCCACGAAAGGGGCTCTGCTGCGAGTGTGTGGCCAATCACAGGGCAGCCGGTAACTTGCCTGTCTGCCTCAGGCCAACGGATTAAGTTACCATTTTTCCACGGGATAGGTGTAGTTTTCACCTGTCTTGAGGCGCTTTATTTTACCTGACTCGAACTCATAGACAGCGTATTCGTTGTGTGTGCCATAGCCGGGGGCTTTCATCTGGAATCTGTCGCCCTCGACGTGTTTCAGTGTCGTGTACTCAGCCATTGGGTCTGGTAGCTGGGGGGTGATCATTATGAGTTCTCCGTTGTACTGGATTACCTCTGTGTCTCCCCACTTGTTCCTGAATTTCCCCGTATATCTGCTCAGGTCTCTCGGCGGCTTCTCGGCTGTTTTATCGGCTAAACCGGGGGCGATCCACTGGTACGCCTTCTCAACGTACTTGATTGGCTCGCCGTCATCAGCGTTTGTGAACACGATCACAGCCACCCGATCCTCGACGCATATTCGAAGAGTAGTCCGGTATCCCGGCACTGATCCACCGTGCCCGATGTAGGTCTTGCCGCCTAATCTTAGGATGTTGAAGCCTAGCCCCCACCCTGTATCCCATGTAGGAGCCAACCAGTGGACCCTATGCATCTCCCGTAGGGTCTCCCCTGTGAGCACAGGGTCATCCTCGTCTTCTCTGAATTGGAGCATGGCAAATTTAGCTAGGTCCAGCACTGTGGTTGCCATGTTGGCCGCCGGGTTGATGCCCCTGCTGCTGGTATATGGGCTAGTTCCCCTTGTGCAGTCTGGTAGGCGTCTATTGTAGCCTTTGGCTAGCCCGGGGTGGTCCTCTGGTACGTCGTTGATGTAGGTGTTGGTCATGCCGAGGGGTTTGAAGATGTTTTCCTCCACATATTTCTCGTAGGCCATGCCTGATGCCTCCTCCACGATGTAGCCTGCGAGGCTCAAAGCCAGATTACTGTACTTCCACTTCCTCCAAGGCTTCAAGGGATGCTCCTGCGTGGGCAGGTTCTCCATGATCTCCTCCTTGGTTGGGAACTCTAGGGTGGTCCAGTATGGTCCAGCGGCTTCCCGTGGGAGCCCACTGGTGTGGGTGATAAGGTTCTCGATGGTGATGGGTTTACCCTTTGGGTCTCCGATCTTGAACCA
>CAYUTB010000131.1:0-5889 GCA_964447425.1 uncultured Candidatus Bathyarchaeia archaeon | reverse complement strand
TTGGTGCGGAGGGTGGGATTTGAACCCACGAACTCCTAAGAGATAAGGACCTCAACCTTACGCCTTTGACCATGCTGGGCGACCTCCGCACGAGTACACAGCATAAATCATCATTACCGATTTATGCCTTTTGGGATGGGGCTGCAGCGGGGAGTTGAACCCCGTCTTAAGGCTCCACAGACCTTAGTGCTAGCCGTTACACTACAGCAGCCACGCAAACACAAACAATTCGGCGATCAATTAAAAGGGTTTCGTGGGGCAGCCTCCAAGAAGCCACTTACACACGCCACATACTTGCCTGAATCAGTGATCCTGTAGATGTTTTCCCGTCCCCGCTTCTCCTTTACGATATACCCCGCGTCCTCAAGCTTGCCCGTGATGCCCTTGTTGAGCCTCATGAGCATCCCGATCTTCTCACTGCGCCTGAGATCATCGGGGTCATCCTCGAATCCCTCCACACCGGACTCGTGCAGATACCTCAGTATGTCCCCTGTGCGCATCTGCTCCCGCTTGTACAGCTCGACGAGGAGACGCTGGGACCGCAAATCGGGCAACTGGATCTTAAAGTTCTCGATAAAATGCACCTGCGGCTCAGTAACTATGGCGTTACCGTGACTTCTCCGCTCCTGCTCCGTAGTGCTCAGCCTAGCCGCCCGCACATAGTAGAGCCGCGCATCCTGAACCATGCCCGCTAGTGATGTGCCCACAGAGACGAAGGGTCCCCCCGCGGACATGTTTACGTAGACTATGTTTCCTTTCTCGCGTTCATTTTTTACGATGCTGCTTACCTTGCTGATGATATCCAGTATGGAGATCGTCAAGGTGTGCACAACCTCTACCTTTACCCCGAGGGCTTCCAGTCTTCTCCGGGTCTCATTGAGATAATGCCGTGCCTCATCAACTGTCTCGGTGCCTAGGGGGATGGGGGCGGTTAGGATGTAGACCTTGTTTGCCTTGAACCCGTCTTCAACCTCGAAGACTCTGACGGCTCTGTCTATCTCTGTCTCGATGGGTATGACGTGTATTATCTCTACTCCTCCTCCTATGGTGGTTATCTTGGGGTTGATGATGCTCATTGTTAAACATGTTAAAGATGTTAAACCAAATAAGTTTAACTATTATTTGTTAGACTCCATAAACGGAGAATGGAGACCCATTTCCTTCCGAAAAAGGGGGAGCACCACTCCCCCACACTCACAACATGTGAGTACAAGAAATGAGTAGAACTTAAAACAAAAAAAGAGATACAACAAACATGGAGACCAAAAAGAGCAACCTCACAGGAATGCGCGGCTTCACAATAATCTGGCTGGGACAATTCTCATCAATGCTGGGATCAACAATGACCCAATTCGCCCTAACCATATGGGCGTGGGAGGTAACAGGCACAGCCACCGCACTCGCCTTAGTGGGTCTCGCCTTCGTATTACCAAACATACTAGTCTACCCGGTGGCTGGAGCCCTTGTGGATCGCTGGAATAGAAAACTGGTGATGATGCTCAGCGACCTAGCCGCGGGCATCGGGACCATAGTCATATTCTTCCTATATACCTCGGATGGCCTCCAGATATGGCATCTATATCTGGTCTTCGCGTTCATGGGGCTATTCCAGAGCTTCCAGTTCCCCGCCTACAGCGCGGCTGTCAGCACCATGCTCGACAAAGAGCAGTATGGAAGAGCCAGCGGTATGCTTAGCCTAGCACAGAGCGCATCCGGGATATTCGCCCCCATTGGTGCCGGGATTCTTCTGGGCATCATAGGCACCGGCGGCATACTCGTGTTTGACATCGTGAGCTTCATCGTCGCGATTGGCGCCCTCATGATCGTTAACATACCTCAGCCAACGCCTGCTGGGCAACGTGTAAAAAACACCTTGCTCCAAGACAGCCTCTTCGGCTTCAGATACATCTTGGCTCGGAGGGGGCTATTGGGGCTTCAACTGATATTCTTCATCATAAACTTCACGGGGAGCCTCGGCTTTCCCCTGTTAGCCCCAATGATTTTGAGTCAGACTGGTAATAACACTGTGATTCTGGGCACAGTGAACTCTGCCTTCGGCGCAGGCGGCGTGGTAGGCGGCTTGATACTCAGCGCCTGGGGTGGACCTAAGAAGAGGGTTCACGGCGTGCTCGCTGGCATGGCGTTGAGCTGTTTATTCGGTTATACTGTGCTGGGTCTCGCTGGGTCTGTTTATCTCTGGGTGGCTGGGGCTTTCATAATGATGCTCTTCAACCCCGTAATCAACGGGAGCAATCAGGCTATCTGGCAGAGCAAGGTGCCGCCGGAGATGCAGGGCAGGGTTTTCGCTTCCCGCGCCTTCATCGCCCTCGTGAGTCAGCCTATCGCTATGGCTATTACTGGTCCTTTGGCTGATGGTTTCCTCTTGCCGGGTATGCTGGAGGGGGGTTCGTTGGCTCCAGTGTTTGGTTGGCTGGTTGGTGTGGGTCCCGGTAAGGGAATATCTCTGCTGTTTTTGGTGATGGGGATAATCGGGGCTGCAGTTGGCTTTGCAGGTTACTTGTTCAGGCAGGTGCGGGATGTCGAGTCATTACTCCCTGATCATGATGCTATTGGTAAGTCCGATGAGGTCGCCGCAGCTGGATAACTGTTTTTTGTATTCTCTCCGAGTCTTTCTTGATCCGCAGGTCGTTTTTGCGGTACTTTTTGACCCATGAGAGTAGGTTTTCCTCTTCCATACGCCTTCAAGCCTTCAACCGATTATAAAGGAAACCCATAACTCTGAGTGGGGGAGTTACCTGAAAATGGGGTAGCAAGACAAATAGGTACCCATCCATGCAGTTGGGTTATGCCGATGATCAAAGCAAACGATATCGAGGTCTACTATGAGACGAGGGGGGCTGGGTCCCCATTGCTGCTCATTAATGGCTGGGGTGGCAACCTGAACAGTTGGAGCCCAGAGATGGTGGATATGCTCTCAGAGAGTCATCTGGTTATTATGATGGATAACAGGGGGACGGGGCGCAGCGGTAAGCCTGATGCCCCTTACACTATGGAGTTGATGGCTTCTGATGCAGCCGCTGTGCTTGACGCCATCGGCGTTGAGAAGACCCATGTGATGGGGTTCAGCATGGGGGGCATCATCACCCAATGCTTTGGGCTCAACTACCCTGAGAGGACACTGAGCCTCATACTCTGTGGGACGCAGCCCGGGGGTCTCCATAGGATCAGTTCAGATCCAAAGGTTATGATGGATCTTGCGTTGGTCGCTAATCCATTGCCTGAGATGACTGAGCGGGACCGTACTGTGAAGATGCTCTATCTGCTCTACTCCGTTGATTATGTGGAGGATAACCTTGAGACGCTTATCCGGGATGAGACTTACAGCGAGTACCCTACGCCCAGCTACGCGTTGAACCGGCAGAGCGGGGCAATCGCTGGGTTCAGCAGCTATGATAGACTCCCTGAGATGAAGTACCCTGTCTTGGTGATGACTGGGATGGATGATGTGCTGGTTCCTCCGGGGAATAGCGAGAATCTCGCAGAGCTGATACCATGCGCTGAGTTAGTGAGGATTCCTGGCTGCGGGCATGGTTTCCTCAAACAGAAAACAGGGGAAGCCGTACAGCGTATCCTAGGGTTTCTTGATAAGGTGGATGGCTAGCTCTCCGCTAGCTTCTTGAAGACCTCGGGGGTCATCCTGAAGGTTGTCCACTCATCCATTGCTTTTGCGCCTAGGCTGAAGTAGAACTGCCTGCTGGGCTCATTCCAGTCGATTACGGTCCACTCGACTCGTCCGCAGTCCTTTTCGACGGCTATCTGGCAGAGGCGCTTCAGGAGCATTGTGCCTATACTGTTTCCCCTGTACTCTTCTGGTACATAGATGTCCTCAAGCCATAGGGTGGGCTTCGCCTCGAATGTGCTGAACGTGTAGTAATATAGGGCTACTCCGAGGTAATCTGGTCCGATGTCCCCAGTGTTTTCCACTAGTAGGCAGTCGTATATCTTTTTGTCACTGAACCCGTATTTTCGGTACAGCTCCTCTGTTCCCTTGAACTCCAGTTTCTCGTATACGCTGAGCTGGTAACATAGGTCCATGATCACCGGGATGTCTTCTTCTTTTGCTTCCCGGATCATCCACTTCAAGCCCTCGATCTTTGGCAATGTAATCGCCCAAAAATATGGCACATGGGGCTTTAACGTTAACCGTTTACTTGCCAGATAGATATTTGGCTAGCTCGTAAAAGTCCATGTGTTTGGCGTTCCGGTCATATTTGCCCAGCTTGAAAGCTAGCTGTACAAAGTAGCCGACGCTTAGGGCAGCTATCACAGTGCCCACCCCGACTGGACCACCCATTAGATAGCCTAGTACGGTAACTGTGACCTCTATGCCTCCACGAACTTGTCCCACGGGGCGATTCAGCTTCTGGACCAAGCCAATCATTAAGCCATCCCTTGGACCAGCGCCTAGCTTAGGGCTTAGATAGAAGTAGCTTGCTATTCCGATCATCGCCATGCCTCCTACGAGTAACGCGAACTGTAGGGCTATGTTATTGTACATGGGGGCGGTCCACCACTCCATTATCCTGTCGATGAAGTACCCGATGAAGTACATGTTCATCACTGTGCCGAATCCCGGTGGAAAACCTAGCACCCAGCCAAATATCAAGACGCCGAGACCCACCAATTGGGATGCCTGACCAAAGGTTAGCCCCATTATATTCGTTAATCCATACTGGAAGACCCCCCAGCTGCTCAACCCGAGGTCAGCGTAGAGCATCATCACTGCCCCCAGTGCGAATAGGAATAAGCCAAAGTAGAGACTCGGGAGCCTCCTAAGGAAGCTGCCCCAGTTCTCGCTTAGTTTGGATTGAATACTATTTTGCCCCCGGTTTTATCGATGGCTACCTTGAACGCTTCCTCCGCTTCGTCTAGGCTGAACCTGTGGGTTAGAACACTGTCAACGTCTACGAGTCCACGCTTGATGAGGTCTATGCTCTGGGGGAAGTTCATGGGTTTAGCATCATAGGCACCATGAATCTTGAGCTCACGCCTTACGATCCAAGTCATGTCCAGCGGCACCTCTTTACCGAAGATACCCACAACGGTCACCGTTCCCCTCTTCTTTATGATCTGGGTCGCCTGTTTGACCGCCGGAGGCGCTCCAACCGCCACGAACGCGATATCTGCGCCTCTTCCATCGGTGTCCATCATCACTCGTTCCTCTAGGCTCTCCTCTTCTATGTTTAGGGTCTCTAAGCCCAGCTTAGCTGCTACATCAAACCTTAGCTTATCCATGCTGAGCCCTGTGACGAGGACCCTTGCGCCCCCCATCTTGAATAACTGGGCGCTGAACAAACCGATGGGTCCGCAGCCCTGAACCACAACGTAGTCATCGATCCTGAATGGCGTGATGTCCCTGACGAAGTGAACAGCGTTGCTCAAGGGCTCAACCAGTGCTGCTTGATCAAAACTCATGGAGTCTGGGACCCTGTGAAGCAGCTTATAGGGGACTGCGACGTATTCCGCGAATCCACCATCGGTGTGGATGCCGAATAGGGTTGACTTTTCGCATAGGTTGCTCATGCCCGTCTTGCAGTACTCGCAGACGCCGCATGCCTTTACTGACTCGGCGAGCACCCTGTCTCCCTCCTTGAAGCCATGTACCTGTGATCCTGTCTCTGTGATGATTCCCGAGAACTCGTGTCCCAGTACCACTGGTAGCTTCATCTTGCTGTACGCTGACGTGTAGTGGTAGATGCCTAGGTCGCTTCCGCAGATCGCGGCTGATTTTACCCTGATGAGCACCTCGTCTGGGGCTGGCTCTGGCTTGGGGATGTCCCGTACCTCTACGCCGGGCATGGGTTGTGTCTTCATTATGGCTTTCAAGGATGTATCTCAATTGTGTACCCATCAAAGGTCTTAATGTTT
>CAYUTB010000130.1:0-6063 GCA_964447425.1 uncultured Candidatus Bathyarchaeia archaeon | reverse complement strand
AGGATAAAGATTTAATAATGGTCTTGAGTGTAAGTCTAGAGCATCCGGAGAAAACAAACATGGTAGGAAAACTATCTTCAATGCGGGGCCATGGTCAGAGTACAAGACCAGTAAGTAAGAGGCCCCCAAACTGGGTCGTATACCAGCCAGACGAGGTACAGGCACTGATAATTAACCTCGCTCGCGAAGGTAAATCCCAGTCACAGATCGGTAACATTCTCAGAGACGTACACGGAATCCCACTCGTAAAGCCCATCGTAGGACACGGTATTAGAAAAGTATTGGAGGAAGCAGGTATTGCACCTGAGATCCCAGAAGACCTATACAACTTGATGGTCAGGGCGACAGTACTCCGGAGACACTTGACCCGTAACCCGAAAGACTTTGGTAACAAGCGTGGCATGCAGCTCACAGAGAGCATGATCTACAGGGTTACAAAGCATTACAAGAAGATAGGCGCGCTTCCAAGAGACTGGAACTATCGTAACGAGATAGTAACCATTTAGGATCAGAGATGCCTGAACAGGATTTTTTCAAATCTCTTCTACCAGCGGTTTCTGTTATTCAAAAACACATCGAGCGCGGCTCATTCATCAGACTGGTCACTCATAACGATGCGGATGGATTGAGCAGCGGCGGAATACTTGCGACACTTGCTTTCCGAAAAAAGGCGCGTTTCAAGATCAGCAGCGAGAAAAAACTAGACGAGAAACTAGTAACTCGCTTGAAGGAAGAGCATCCGGATCTGGTTATCTTCAGCGACTTCGGCAGCGGTTATCTTGATATTATATCAGAGAACCTAGCCATGGATGTCATCATCCTCGACCACCATCTCCCCATGGAGCATAAGGCAGAGAACATCATACACATCAACCCCATGCTACACGAGATAGACGGAGCCAGAGACATAGCAGCTTCGGGGATCTGCTACTTTCTAGCAAAAGCAATAGACCCAGAGAACATTGACCTTGCCTGCCTTGGCTTATTGGGAGCACTGGGAGACCAACAGGACAAGGGCGAAAAAAAATCCTTAATTGGATTAAACAAGATCATTGAGGCTGACGCCGAGGAAAAACATCTGCTCGGGAAACAGTTAGGGTTGATCTTTTACGGGTACGAGACGCGCCCCATAGCCAAGGCGATAGCGTACACGACCATTCCATACATCCCCGGACTGAGCAGCAGTGAGGGAAACTGCGTAGCCTTCCTCAAAGAAATAGGCATAGAACTTCTTGACGGTGATAGGCTGCGAGCATTGGCGGACCTCAGTGATGAAGAGAAGACAAAGCTATTCAGCGCCCTCAGCAACCACATGGTCAGCAGTGGATGCGACTCAAATGCAATTCATCAACTCATTGGCACGATTTACACATTCAAGCTAGAGGAACCAAGCACTTCCCTCAGAAGTGGAAGAGAATACGGAAGCCTGCTCAATGCCTGTGGGAGAATGGGAAAACAGGGAGTAGGGCTCAGTATCGCGGTGGGTGACCGTATGGAGGCTATGAGTGAGGCACAGGAGACCCTTGACGAGTACCGTAGAGCCATCAGTCAGGCGCTGGATTGGGTCCAGATGAATGATAAGGTGGAGGAACTGGAGAACATCTACATCATACGGGCTGAGGACAAGATCAACGACACCGTGATAGGTGTAGTTTCGGGTATTCTTCTCAGCCAAGGAATACTCAAGAAAATGAAACCCATCATAGCTACTGCCTACAGCGAGGATGACCAGCTCAAGATATCGGCTCGTGGAGTCGAGGAGCTAGTTGAGCAAGGGCTCCACATGGGTCGGATAATGCAGAGTGCAGCAGAACAGGTTGAGGGCGGCGGCGGAGGCCATGATATCGCTGCGGGCGCATACATACCGGTTAACAAGGAGTCGGTTTTCCTCACGGAAGTTAACAGACTTGTCGCTGAGGCTCTTGCTTGAAGAATACCGCTATAAATCACGGGGGGTCTTGATCCATTATGCTTGACACCGGGAGCAGCACGAATATTAAGATCACTTACAGTGACGAGAAGACTGCCAGAGCCATTCAAAGTGCGATTACACCTGATAATATTGGTGCACCTGATGGAATGCATATCATGGTATATGTTACTGAGAATACGCTGGAGATTGAGATTTACTCGGATAGAAGCATCGGTAGTCTGGTCGCGACGCTGGATGATCTTCTCAGCTGTATTCAGGCAGCCGAGAAGGCTCTTGAAAAAATCTAGAAAGATAGAACTCTATCGCTTTCCTTGATCCAAGTAGCAAGGATCTTCATGCTACCCCGCTGAACACCATCAACGAGGTCTTCTTCCTTGATCCCCCTTGAATCAATACATGCTCCACAGGTCTTCACCTCAACACCCCTATTGACAAGCGACATCAACATCTTCTCCATATTATAATAACCCTCAGGGGTCTTCTGACCCTTCTTCGCAGCTGAGACAGAGTCGCCCATCAGGAAGAGGCGCACCGTCATTCCTATTTCCTCAGATATGGATGTGGATGCGAGCCTGAAGGCGTTCCAGGGTTTCTCGATGCCATATGGGGCATCGTTTACAATTATCGTAAGTATCATGGGTTTCTGTATGATGTTGAAGGGTATATTGGTTTCTTTGAGCGGTTTCTGTCAAAACCTATATATGATTGCGTTGCATGTACCTGTCACTGAACTAGGAGAGAAAATGACAAATTGTCTAGGGCAACAAGGGACAAATGGCGCCGTAAAGAATGGTACGACATCATGCTCCCACAGTACTTTGGCGAGACCAAAGTAGGTGAGACCCCCAGCGATGAACCAGATAAGGTACAGGGCAGGGTCTTCGAGACGACACTAGCAGCGATCACAGGCGATTTCAGTCAAGAGTATATGAAGATGTACTTCCAGGTTGACGAGATTGAGGGGCACACCGCTCGGACAGTTTTCAAGGGTCACGAGTACCTCAGGGACTATCTTAGGAGCTTAGTTCGTAGGCGTAGCACGAAGGTTGATGGATTCTACAGGGTCCATACAACGGATGGTTATAGGGTTAAGATCGTGGTTACCGCGATGACTCAGAGCAGGATCAAGACCAGTCAGGAGTATGTTATCAGGAAGATCATGCAGGAGATCGTTGAGGACAAGGCAGCGAACCTGACCTATGACCAGTTGGCGCATGAGATGGTGCTCGGTAAGCTGGCCAGCGATGTCTATAACCGCGCGAAGAACGTCACGGCTCTACGTCATGTAGGTGTCCGTAAGAGCGAGCTTCTCGCACTCCCACAGTAATTCTATTATCAATATTCTTATCCAGACCCGGTCTGGTATTTTCATTAATGACTTCGTTAGATGATTTTATCGGGACCTGGAAGCTGGTCTCCGTTGAGACCAGAAGAGAGGATGGAAGCCTGTATAGAAAGGGAACACGGACAGGGTATATCATTTACAGCGCTGATGGTTACATGTCGGTTGCATTCATGAAGGAGGGGCGAAAAGTGTTCGCCTCTGGGGATATCAGGGGTGGGACCGTTGAGGAGAAGGTGGAGGCGATTGATGGATATGTCTCGTACTGTGGAAGGTATGAGGTGGCTGAAGACCGCGTTATTCATGATATTGAGGTCAGCCTCTTCCCCAACTGGGTCGGAGATAAGCAGGAACGCTTCTACAGGTTTGAGGGAGACGCTTTGACGCTGAGCACGCCGCTTCAGCTCGTCGGCGGATTAAGCCTTAGCTCACATCTGGTGTGGGAAAAAGTGTAGAAGAGTTAGCCTCTCCAGACTTTTTTGAAGAGCCTGAAAAAGTTTTCACCTATGACGCCTTTTACCTCTGCGTCTGAGTAGCCACGCGCAACCAAGCCCTTAGTTAGGTTAGGCATATACTTGAGCCAACCGTATCCCCAGTCCTTGTCCAGTGCTGGGAAGTATGTCTTATCCACGTTCTCCGGGTACTGGCTTATGTACGCCATCCTGTCCAGTGTGCTATTGAAGTCTACATCGCTGCCAAAACCAACGTGTTTAGCGCCTACGAGGTTGGCTGCATAGTCGATCTGGTCTAGGATGTCGTCTGTGAGTGTGCTGTTTCCGGGTTTCTTGGCGAAGAATGGTGTGATGCCTATGACTCCGCCCTTCTCGGCGCATGCCTTGATGGCTTCATCGGATTTAGCCCTGCGTAGCGCGTAGTCGGTCCAGCCCCCGTAGAACATGTACTTGTTGTTCCATTTGGCGAAGTCGCTGAGCTCACGTGGCGTGGATGCTCTTGGTAGTGTGTGGGTGAAGCTCACGGGGTCTTTTGATGCCTCGATGGCGTCCATGCTGCTGGGGTCACCTGTGTGGCTGAGGTCTATGAGGACGCCCTGCTTATTCATCTCCTCAACGAGAGCGTAGCCGTAGTTGCTGAGTCCTGCTTGTTTTCGCTCGGCGCAGCCGTCCCCTGCGCTGTTTCTGGTGTTATAGGTTAATTGTATTATTCGGATGCCGTACTCGTAGGCGATCTTGAGGAAGTCTACTGTGCCTTCTAGGAACTGGCTGTCCTGTGGCCCGAAGATTACTGCGTGTTTGCCTTCTCGTTTGGCCCGCTCTATGTCGGCGGCTGAGGTGGCGATGAGGGCTTTGTCTTGGCTGCTCTTCGCCCAGCTGTGGTAGCCTTTGAGTTCTCTTAGTGCTTCGCCTAGGTTGTGCTGCATGCATACTGTGACGTTTGATGCTGTGAGTCCTCCGCCCAGAAGATCGTCTACCCAGAGGTCTTCTCCCACGTAGTCGGTGTAGCCTACTAGGCTGGCGTCGATTACGATGGCTTCTTTATGGAGTGCGAGGGCGTGGGTTTCCTCGTCTCGTGTTAGGTCTTTGAAGCTTCTGCTCATTTATATCAGGTATTTGGAGGGGTGATCGTATTTATGGCATCTTAATGGGTACATGATTCCCGGGTCGTGGAGTACGATCTTGTATATGATTGATCCCGAGAAGAAGCCGTTCTGGGGCTGGTTTATTGGTTGGAGCCCCTATTTTAGCTCCGTTTATTTACCCCCCCCCTCTAGCGAGAAAATTGGATTCAGTTTATTGAAGCTGTTTTTTATGGGATCTATAGAATAATGTGAGGCTCAGTATGGCGATAGGAATCAGGAAAGTGTACTCGCTTAGGTAGAGGTTGTATTGTTGGAGAACCATATTTGTCAACGTTTCAAGCGCAGCGACATAAAATCCACCGATGAAAGCCATCTTAGTACTCTTTATTCCACCTAGAAAAGCGCCAGCAAGAACCAGAGGTGATAGAACAAAGGTGAATGAGTTGATGTTGAAGGGAAACTCTACTGCGATAAGGCTGCCTGTGATACAGATTATTGCGCCTGATAGTATCCATAGTCTTTGATTGAACCTGTTGGTGTCGAGACCTTGTATCTCTGCGAGATCAGTGTTCTCGGCGATTGCCTTGTAAAAAATTCCTTTTCTCTCAATATTTTTTATTTCGTATGCTGAGAGCAGTAGGAAGATTACTCCTATGATGTGTATCAGCGGGATATTCAGGATGTAATACTCATACCAATCAGGGGTAGTGATATAGGAGTAAAAAAGAGGACGCAGAAAGTAGGATAATGTGTATGCTAGTCCTTCAAGAACGATCAGAAAACCGAGGCAGGATAATAGAATTAGTTCGGGTTTGAGTTTCCTGTCTTGGAGTAAGCGGATATGTTTCCACTGCACTGCTCCGATTAATACTCCAATTACTATGCAGAAAGGTATCGCATAATAGGGGTAGACGAGGAATCGTCTAATCATGGCGTAGGTTAGTACACCCCCAAAGACTGCGTATCCGGGTATGGCTATGTTGAACAATCCAGTGGACTGGTACTGCGCTGAGAATATGGCTGAGATGACCGCGACGAAGATAGAAAATGTGAAAACATAGGCTAAGGCGTCTATAATTGTAATCTCCATTATTTACTGAAATATTATCTGGAACCCATTTAACGGTTATCACAAAATGCATCACTCTACCAGTTTTTTCAATGTATCTCGATCCATTCTGGGATATTCTGGGGCTCTGTTTATAGAAAAGAGGCTGTTTTCGAGTGGGAAGTATAGACCCCCCCCTCCCC
>CAYUTB010000129.1:0-6064 GCA_964447425.1 uncultured Candidatus Bathyarchaeia archaeon | reverse complement strand
CAGGACTTGGCTGATTCTACGCGCCTCGCTGACTCCTTGGAGCACATCGATTTCCTGATGGGTTTGATTATCCCACAGGATGTAGACCAGAACATCTGGGACCGGTACAGTGCAGAGGTAAAGCTCAAGAACACCATGAAACACTGCTTCACAGGCGCGCTGGGCGAAGAAGGCGCAAGGGATGTGTTGAAGATGGCTGCCCTCGTCGCCGGTGGCGAACATGAGCTTGAGAAGAATCCATTGTTCTCGTTTATCCTCTGTACCGTGAGCCCTTTGACTCATGATGCGCGAAACACACAGACCGCTATGGAGTTGGCGCGCCACAAGGCGCCCATCATCTTTGCATGTGAGTCTATCTGCGGCGGCACCGCGCCGATTTCTCTCGCAGGCACTCTGGTGCTTCAGAACGCCGAGGTGTTGAGCGCTGCGTTGATCGCTCAGCTGACAAACCCGGGTACTCCTGTGATCTATGGCGCTGTTTCGAGTCCCATGGATATGCGGAATGGCAGTATCGTGATGGGTGTGCCTGAGGTGGCGTTGATGGGTGTGGCTGTCAGCCAGCTTGCCCAGTACTATGGTATCCCATTGTACTCGATGGCGGGCATTACTGACTCCAAGATACCTGACGCGCAGGCTGCGTATGAGAAGGCGTTGCAGCAGGTGCTCGTGGGGTTAACCGGCGGTAACCTGATCCATAACGCTGCAGGTATGCTGGATAAGATGATCACGGGGAGCCTCGAACAGATGGTTATCGATAACGAGATCATCGGCATGGTGAAGCGCATCATGCGTGGGATAGAGATCAACACAGATACGCTAGCAACAGATGTCATCGACAAAGTAGGACCCGGCGGGCACTTCCTCGGCGAAAAACATACCCGTAGGCTCTACAAGGGCGAACATGACCTCAGCGTGCTGAGCGACAGGATGACCCGTGAGGCATGGGAGAAGGCTGGGTCAAAGGATACGGTTCAACGAGCCAACGAGATCGTGAAGAAGAAACTGGAAACTCATCAGGTTGAACCTCTTGACCGGGACATCGTTGAGGCGTTCGACCGGATAATACTTGAGGCAAAGCGGAAGACCATGGGCTGACCCCAGCCCTTCTTTTCCTGATCTGGTTGAGTCAGCGAAGATGATTTACTTTCTTCATCAGCATCTTTACCCGTTCAGGGTCTACTGGGTTCCATGTGTATCCGTCTACTTTGAGGCTGGAGCCCACGATGGCTCCATCCGCCACAGACAGATACTCTTGGACATTCTCTGGTTTTACCCCGGTATTAACCAATACAGGCACATCGATGTGGCTCTTGATGTCACGGATCGTCGATAGCTCCGCCTCAGCACCAGCCATCTTGCCCGAGACAAGGATCACATCTGCAAGAGAGGAGACGACTGCGCTGTGCGCCCGCTCCACTGGGCTACGAGTACCCAGCGGAGACGCGAACTCGGGCACAACATTATAGAAGACCCTGATGTTATCCGCGCCGATCTGAGACCTGAAACGCATGAGCTTTCCTGCATCAGGCGACCATAATCCCATGTCTGACTCGTAGACGCCTGTCAAGACCTCGCGGATGAAACCTGCGCCGGTGGCGTGGGCTACCGCCATGGCTGCCATGGGGTCCCAGAGGAAATCTACCCCATAGGGGATACCGCTGGGCTTTGCCTCAGCTACAACTCTTGCCATGGCTGCGATCTGCTCTATGCCTGCCTCAAAGACGTATGGTCGGTCATCCTCGTTGCAGAACATGATGGCGTCAACTCCGCCTTCAACAAGGCGCTCCACGTCCCGTTTTACCCAGTCCACTAGGTGTTGAACCCCTTTTTCTCTACTATATCTGGGGGTCCCGGGTAGGGCAGGTATGTGTGCCATGGCGATAATGGGCTTGGGTTTCTTGAATAGGGTCTTAAACCATCCTTGGGGGCTCATATGGTGGTTTTCATTGTGTTTGGTAAATAAGAATTAGTCTGGTGCCTAGTCGTCCAGTGGGTCCAGCAGCCTGTATTTTTTATGGGGATGCCTGTTTTTGAACTCCTTGATGGCGTCTTTTTCTGATTCCGCCATTATGGTTATGATGACGTTTCGTGAGTCTAAACTGGACCAGTACTCAAATTCATATGGCTTCACTTCTATTCCCTCATCCATGTTTGCTATTGGTGTTTTGAGGCATTTATAGAGCCCAGTCCTTTCGGTCCAACTCCTCGATGCTCTCCACCATGAGATTCACCAGAGCATCATTCATCAATCTGCCCTTCTCAGCCGTAGCCTTCGTGGGGTCCCCCGTGGCTCCATATGGTGTTATCTCGTGGAAGAGCCACTTATACTCCAAGTGGGCTGGTAGATCGGGGACCACTCCTCGTGCCCGAGGCATATCGACCAACGCTGGGTCTACGTGAAGCATCATCGATGTCTCCCCTTCTCCCCCATGCCCAAGACCATCCCAGACCTCAAAGGTACCCTCTGGCACCAGTTCCCCCGCTGTGACCCACCACGCGGATAGAACAGCTAATTTGAACTCCGGATGCTCAGCACGGTACTCGTTGGTGACCGCCTCGATAGCAGAGATGTTGCCATCGTGCCCGTTGACTATGAGCAGTTTATTGATCTCATGTTTCAGGAGGCTGTCAAATATCTCGTGGAGTATGTGTATCAGGGTCTCTGTTTTCAGGGTGACCGCGATGGGGAACTCCGAGTAGTGGGCACTCATCCCATAGGGGAGTGGGGGTAGCATCAGCAGTCCGTTTACTCGTTGGGCTACCTCCGATGCGAGATGAGTTGAGACCAGTGTATCTGTGCCATATGGGAGGTGATCTCCATGGTACTCTGTTGATCCAACGGCGAGTACTGCTTTATCGTATTCGCCCTCAGCGAATTGGTGACCCGTCATCCTCTGGAGGGGCTTGAAGGAACCTTTCATGGTAATTGAATGAGAGCTGCGCCTAAATCGGTTTGCATAAAACGGGTTTAGCTGATACTGGTTAGTATGAGTTTTGTCGTCATGACATTCAACTCATCCAGTCTTACATCATCAAACACAGTGGGTCTCCCCAGAATATCCCTGACTATGACTCTTTTTCCATCAACCCTCGCGTAGACTATGTCTTCAGCCACCTTCTCCCCGTCTAGAAAAACCTTGAACTCACACATTTTACTCCCTCAATAGCTTCAACGCATTCAACAGGTCCCCCGAGACCTTCCCCGATGCCTTTGCTGCTTTACGCATCTCCACTGCCGCGGGCTTTAGCCCCGTTTTCTCCGCCTTATCCGCTTCCTCGCTGAACCTTTTCCCATGTTCATCGTTGTGTTCTATCCAGTGCTCGATGAGTTTTATCAGCCTGAGCCTGTCCTCGTTCATCTTACCCCAATGAATTATCTGTCGTTAAACCTATAAAATGGTGGCTCTGTCATAGGCTAACATTGGGTGCTCTGGATGCGATAAACAGGCATACCTGTGCCGCTAAACCCGCCCCCACCATGATGAGCCAGACAACATTGAATGAATAAGTGTCTATTACTGCTCCCAGTAACGTGGACCACAGGCTGCTTACACCGAACCCGAACGTGAAGAAGAGACCGAGAAGTATGTCGCGGAGTTCCGGGGTGGAGGACCGCACTAGGTGTGCCTGTAGGATGCTGCTCATGCTGAAGGTGGTCATGGATAACAGGAAGAGGTGCGGGATGAGGATGATGCTGAACCCATTGTATAGGGTGAGTAAGAGGATGCTCACCGTTGTCCCCAGCAGGGACCATGTGGCTATCTTCAGGTAGCCCCTGCGGTCACCCAACTTGCCGAGGTAGATGGTGCCCAATACTCCTCCAATGGTGGCTATGCTGGTCACTATACCCGCGTTGAACACTGTTAACCCGAGACCATTGGCGTCTCGTAGGTATACGGGGACCCATGTGGTCATCACGCCCATGCCTGTGCCTCCGGATATGAATGCCTGCGCCGCGAGTATGGGAACAGCGCCCTTCACCTTGATGGCTGCCCTCACATCGTCTATGAGTCTTCGCCCAGACTCCTTCTCAAGTGTCCTATCCGCTGCCTTTTCACCGCGTAAACCAAAGTAGACGAGCAGAGCCGTGCCGAGAAAGAGGGCTGATAGGAGATAATAGCTGGTCCTCCAACCCATGGCTGCCGCGACACCCGCCAACAGTATTGGGCTGATAATGTTGCCCACATAGCCTAAGCCGTAGAACACTGATAGGTGTGAGCCGACGCCTTTTTTCTCGAATTTGCTCCCAATAATGCTGCTGCTGATGGGGTGAATACCTGCCTGACCGAACCCAGATACCATGTTACCAGTAATCGCTGCCTCGAACCTAGCCGCAGTGCCCATCACCATGCAGCCGATAGATAAGAAAAAGTTTGACCCCGTCAGAAGGAGCCGTCTGGAGACCTTCCTGCTGGCGATGCTGTACAGCATCTGGAGAAAGCCTCCGATTATGTTGGTCAACCCGATCATTAGTCCGATCTGTGTGTAGCTGAGGCTCAGAGCTTCCTTGATGCTGGGGTACAGTATAGAGGCGCCGCTGAAGAGGTGTTGAACCATATGTGATGTTGTGAGGGTGGCTGTTACCAGTACATCGGATTTATCCTGCTTCACATCAGACCCTTCAACGGTCATAGGCTCAACCCCACTACCCCTGCCTTTATACATTACCAAAAAACACTGCCTGACCTTTGTTTAAACTTAAATACGTCTTTGAAACCGCCAATACGGTACTGACCTTACCCGTACAATAATATCGATGAAGGCGGATAAAAAACGCAGAAACAAAAATTCGGCATAGGAATCCTTCGAGGAAACCTCCTCTGGCTGGTGGTCTGTCGATGTATATGGCAATTCACAACCAACATACCCAGACCATACCTACCACTTTACATAGAAGTGCTAGGCGGCACACCAGCAAACATAGGTGTAGTCAACTTCGCCTCAGCCATCGCGGGGCTCTTCCTGTATCCCCTCGGGGGCTATATCGCTGATAAGGAGGGCAGGGTGCGTCTCGTTGGGATAGCCACGTTCCTATATGCGTTCAGCTTCATCCCTTTCGCGTATGCCCCCAACTGGCAGACACTTGCTGTCGCGAGTTTTTTCCAGAACCTCGTACTCTTCTACGCCCCCATATTGACAGTTCTTCAAGCCGACTCAATGCCCGCTGGCATGCGGACCCAAGGCTTCGCCATAGCCGTTAGCGTACCCGGGGCACTCGGAATCGTATCACCTCTGCTGGGAGGCTATCTGGTCGACAAGATGGGTATAGCGCCCGCTATGCATATCACGTATCTTGTCGGGTTCGGGGCAGGTATAGTCGTGGCATTCGTTAGAATGTACATGCTTGAAGAGACCCTTGACCCCTCTATTGCGCAGAAGATCGATTACCGGAACATGCTAAAGCTCATAAAGGACTCCTATGGGAGCTTCATCGAGACCCTGAAGTGGATGCCTGAGCCCATCAAGGTCTTGGCCGTGATGCAGATGATGCAGTTCTTCTTCAACGGCTTGGCCGGGGCATTCTACATAGTCTACGCTACATCACTCGTCGGCATCTCTGCCACAAGCTGGGGCTTCACCAGCGCCATTCAGGGCGGTGTACGGCTCCTGATAGCAACCCCCGCTGGTAGATTGATGGATAAGATAGGGCGGCGAAGGCTCCTCATACCCTTCATGGCTTTAACCCCCTTTTACCCCCTCGTCTTCCTGCTGGTCAAGGACTTTACCCAGCTAGCCTTGCTGGTGGTTGTAATGGCGGTGGGTAACGCGTTCCTTATGCCGGGTTTCCAGTCACTATTGGCGGATAACACCCCAAGGGAGCGGCGTGGAAGAGTGACCTCCGCGGTTGGCGGTGGTAACTTCTTCATCGATGTCCGTGGCACGGGTATGGGTGGGGGTATGCTTCTCTTCATACCATCTGCGTTGGCTCAGCTGCTGGGCGGTGTATTCTATGAGATGGAGCCGACTCTGCCCTTCTACATCATGGCCGCTGGCATGGCTTTGACCACCATATGGGCTTATCTGAAGGTTAAGGACCCGAAAGAACTCTATGAATAGACAGAAT
>CAYUTB010000128.1:0-6181 GCA_964447425.1 uncultured Candidatus Bathyarchaeia archaeon | reverse complement strand
TTTTTAGTGATGAGATAACAATAGATGAACCCGGTTTGGCTACACGGGCTGACTCAGAGGGAAGCCGATCAGGGTTAGGTAGGTTCTGAATGACAGTGATGGATACTACCGTGTCGAAGATCGAGTTTCTGAGTGGCAGGTTTTCTGAGTCACTCTGGATTAGATGTTGATTCTTTTTTGCTCGTTCCTTTGCCTTCTTAAGCAACTCGCTTGATAAGTCTAGTCCAACCACAGTGCATTCGAGGAGATGCAACAAGAGTCCTGTGCCGCAGCCGTTATCCAGTAACAGATCTGGTTCATTGATCTCATCCAAGATGAGCTCATATTTTGCTTGCTGCTCCTCTGTGTACCTGATATCATAGAGTGATCCTCCTAGTTCATCGTATCTCTCCATGATGGTACTCTTGTGGCTCTTCAAGGCTCTACTCACTGGTTTCTAATATCCGCAACCATACATTATCATACGTGTATTAAATGGTTCAATCAAAAAGAGAGGACTGGGAGAGATTCGGGAGAGCCAGCAAGGCAAGCTCCCCATGGATACAAGAACTGTACTCTTGGAGAGAATCTCCTCAGTCATTTGATGTGGCCTCGTATTATGGTCAGATATTCATCCACAGAGCCCATACGGTGATGCTCGCAGAAGAAAACATCATCACACATGATGAAGCATCCAAGATCATAACCGGGATAAAGAAAGTAGAACAAATAGCCATGAATGACCCCAAGCTTGTCGGCTACATGTCCACCGAGACCGCCCTCATCAAAGAAATAGGTGAGATAGGCGGCAAGATGCATATCGGCAGGAGCAGGAACGATCTGGGTCACAGCCAGAGAAGGATCTATTACAGGGATCAAGTGAACAGGCTCATAGGCTCGGTTATCGATTTTAGAAAACGGTTAACGGATACAGCTTCAAACCACTTGGACGCTGTTATGCCGGGTTACACCCATTGGAGACAGGCTCAGCCCATTACCCTAGCTCACTATATTATGGCTCATGTGGAGGCGGCTGGGCGTACAGTTGAACGCCTTGAAGGCGTCTACGATAGGGCTAACCTCAGCCCTATGGGGGCGGCTGCCTTCGCAGGCACAGGTTGGCCAGTCAACAGGTACAGGACCATGGAGCTTCTGGGCTTCGATGGATTGGTGGAGAACACCCATGACGCTGTAGCCGCGATAGACTACTTTATGGAGCTATCAGCAGCCTTGGGTATTCACATGTCTAACCTTAGCAGGTTGGCCGAGGATATTCAGATATGGTCAAGTGATGAGTTCAAACTAATCGAGCTGGATGAGGCGTACGCTGGGACAAGCAGCATAATGCCCCAGAAGAAGAACCCATTGATCTTGGAGCAGGTGAAGAGCTACTCGGCTGAGGCATTGGGCGCGATGGTCTCGACGATGACATCCATGAAGGGCGTCTCATACACAAACATAGTAGACAGAACCATGCTTGAGCCAGTGATCATCGACACCGCGGTTGGCAGCACAAACGTGATGGCTGGCTTGGTCCAGACAATAGTACCCCTGAGGGAGAATATGATGAAGAGGCTCAGCGAGGGATTCTCCACAATGACAGACCTAGCCGACACCCTTGTCCGGTTATACAATCTATCCTTCAGGCAGGCACATGATATCATCGTCAACGTCACTGTGGAGGCGCTTAAAGAAGGGGTCAAGGCAGAGGAAATCACCTCGGAGATGATAGAATTAGCCTCAGAGATGGTCATAGGTAAACCACTACGGGTGCCTGAAAAGGATCTGCAGCAAGCACTGAACCCAGTTTTGAATGTCAATAGGCGAAACGGGGTAGGCGGACCAGCCCCTGAGGCAGTAAAGGCCATGATTGATACCCAGAAAACGCGGATAGCTGAGGAGGAGAGACGCCAAATGTTGAGGCTGGGCAAGCTTAAGCAGGCAAAAAATAAACTACTTGAAGCAGAGAAGAGGTTGTGATAACAATGGAAGCACTAGAAGCCATAATGAGTAGGAGAAGCATACGCAAGTATCTGGATAAGAAGATCCCAGAAGAGACCATAACAAAGCTGCTGAAGGCGGCTATGAACGCGCCATCAGCCCATTACCGCCAGCCATGCCACTTCATCGTCGTTGATGATCATGAAACATTGAAGAAGGTACCCGAGTACCACCAGTACTCCAAGATGCTGGAAGGCGCAAGCCACGCCATAATTGTACTAGGCGACAACAAGGTACAGGAAACAGATTTCTGGATACATGACTGCGCAGCAGCCATAGAAAACATCCTGATAGCAGCCAACGCGCTGGGTCTCGGAGCAGTATGGCTCGGAGTTCACCCCAGTGAGGCGCTCATCGAGGGAACCAAGAAGCTATTCAAAGTACCCGAGAACGTCACGCCTTTGGGCATCGTCTCGTTGGGCTACCCTGCTGAGACAAAGCCTCCGCGTGAAAACTATAACCCGGAGAAGGTTCATAGAAACAAGTGGTAGAATATACCGCTTGGTTTTAATCTCCTCGTATCTTTTCTTCTCTGATTAATTTGGACGCAATGAAAGCAATCCTAGGCAGAAGAAGCATAAGAAAATTCACTGGGGCACATATCCCGGATGAGGATGTGAAGAAGCTCCTTGAGGCAGCTATGTCGGCTCCATCGGCGTGCAATCAGCAGCCATGGCACTTCGTCGTAGTACGTGACAAAAAGACTCATGAGAAGATAATGGAGATCCAGCCCTACACAAAGATGCTTGAGAAGGCAGCACTCGCAGTAGTGGTCTGTGCTGACCCTGATCTGCAGACTTGCCCCGGTTACTGGGTGCAGGATGTCTCAGCTGCTACCGAGAACATACTATTAGCGGTGCATGCATTGGGTTATGGGGCTACTTGGTGTGGAATATATCCCCGCGATGACCCTGTCTGGAAACTAAGAGAGTTAATCGGGTTACCAAAAAACGTGATTCCTCTCAACGTTATCGCTATTGGTGTACCCGATGAGGAGAAGCCCCCGTCAAACCGGTACAACGAAGATAGGGTACACCACGAAAAGTGGTAAACCTACTTTACCTCAAGATACTCAACAGGGTACTCAAGAATATGTTTGAAGCCGAGGCTCAACGCTAATCTGTTGGATGCCTCATTTTTCTTCCAGCAATGCCAACCAACGGAGTCGTATCCTGTCTCCACTCCGTGGTTGATGCATGCTCTGGCTGTTTGAAACGCTAATCCTTTTCGCCTATGTTCAGTGTGAGTTTCTATCCCTATCTCAAACCTGTTACCCGTATTGTACTCGCTCATGCACCACGAAGCGATAACATCGCCCTGTATTCCGCAGAAGCCGAAGCTCTTATCGATGAAATCATCCACACTGGCTCTTTCACTACGCATCTCCTCCATCACCAGCTCAGTGTTAGTGCATCCCTTCTCTAGGAAATCATATGATATCCGCTGAATCCTGTAACCCTGTGGAAGATTCACAGGATAACCTGTTTTCTCCGGTTCAAGGATGTAATAATTTCGTAGGTTAGGGTAGGGGTCTATACCCTGAATATGCTCACCGATTCCACCCTTTTCGGCGCCAACAGGATAATAGATTACGAATCCTTTCCTGCCATTCTTGACCCCAGCGTCAACCACGCCCTGAACTGCCTCAACAAACTCAGGGCAATCAATGTCACCCGAAACCAGTATCCTACTATTTGAGTAAGTAACTGCCCAAGTCGCGTCAACTGAATCAACGTATACATCGGAGGCTGTTAACCCCCTCATTATTGAAACAGAGGCTAGGTTATGATCAAGTGGCTTGAAGAGTGCCTTGACTTGTTCTGGAAGAGGGGGAGTTAGCTTCAACGTTGTAACATATTTACTATTCAGGCATATTGGTGTTTGGCTGCGTCTAATTTTCATATGGATACAATGCGCGTCCAAAGTGTTGAAGGTATATTTATTAAAGGTGTCAAAAATACCGCTTGCAGAGTGTTATTAAACATGTAAAAACTATGGCTAAACTACCTATTTTTTTACATGTATTGTATCGATGACGTGTCCTTGATATAAACAACAAAAAACCACATGGATACAAACTCTATCCAACAAAGATAAACAACCAAAAACAGGTGAAAAAGACCGAGCAACACCGATTCGAGATAATATTATATAATCTGGTTACCGCTGGGAGGGTATGAGTGATATTCCCAGACCGAGGAGCAGTAAAGTATACGACGGTATGGACCGCATAAGCCAGAGAAGCCTGCTAAGAGGAACAGGCGTAGAGGACAAAGACATTCATAAACCCCTCATCGCCATAGCCAACAGCTTCACAGAGATCAACCCAGGCCACGTACACCTGCGTAAAATCGCGGAAAAAGTAAAGGAAGGAGTACGAGCCGCCGGAGGAGTACCAAGAGAATTCAACACCATCAGCGTATGTGACGGAATCGCCATGGGACACGAGGGCATGAAGCTCAGCTTACCCAGCAGAGAACTCATCGCGGACAGTGTAGAGATCATGATAGGTTCACATGGCTTCGACGCAATGGTATGCATAACCACATGTGATAAGATCGACCCCGGAATGCTCATGGCTACCGCCAGGCTGGACATACCCACCATCTTCGTCCTAGGGGGACCAATGGCAGCAGGGTGCCCAGAGTGGGGAAAATACAAGGGTAAAAAGATCACAGTCATGGACCTCTTTGAGGTCAGAGGCCAACTGCTGAAAGGAGAAATCAGCGAGGAAGAAGGCGCTTACCTAGAAGGGTTATGTTGTGGGAGCCCCGGAGCCTGTGCAGGCATGTTCACAGCCATGACGATGCAGTGCCTGATCGAGGCAATGGGGTTGACCCTGCCCTATATGGCTACAGCGGAGAGCATGGGAGAAGAAAGGGAAATACTCGCATACGAGTCTGGGAAACAGATCATAGAGCTACTCAGAAAGGACCTTAAACCAAGCAAGATAATGACCGAGGCAGCCTTCAGAAACGCCATGACTGTTGATATGGCGCTCGGGGGAAGCACAAACACTGTGCTCCACCTCAAAGCTGTGGCTGAGGAACGAGGAATCGATCTGCCTCTAGACCTGTTTGATGAGATAAGCAGTAAGACGCCTCATCTCGTGAATATGGCTCCTGCAGGCAGGATCATCATCGAGGAGCTTCATAACGCCGGTGGAATACCGGGGGTTATGAAGACTCTTGAGGGCAGTCTTGATACCAGCGTCATTACTGTTACAGGAAAGACCCTCAAGGAGAACCTGAAGGGAAAAGGGGTCAAGGACAGGGAGATCATCCGCTCACTGGATAACCCAGTCCATAAAACAGGCGGCATGGCTATCCTCAAAGGAAACCTAGCCCCCAACAGGGCAGTTGCAAAGATGGCTGCAATAGACCCCAAGATGTGGGTCTTCACAGGGACCGCCAAGGTATTTGAGCGCGAAGAGGACGCCATAGAAGCTATTCATGGCGGTAAAGTGCAGAACGGTGATGTTCTGGTAATCCGTTATGAGGGACCAAAGGGTGGACCCGGTATGAGGGAGATGCTTGCATCAACCAGTGCGGTGGTGGGCTCTGGCCTGGACCGGGTGTATCTATTAACTGATGGCAGGTTCAGCGGAGCCAGCAGAGGACCATGTATCGGGCACATCTCACCCGAAGCAGCGGAGGGTGGACCGATCGCGTTAGTTGAGAATGGGGATAAGATATCTGTGAACATCCCTGATCGATCCCTGACACTGGACGTACCGGAGTCTGTGATTGACGCTAGAAGAAAGAAGTGGAAGCCAAAGCCACCAAATGTGACTAGAGGCTACCTCGCACGATACGCCAAGCTGGTTACCAGCGCAGACAGAGGAGCCATCCTCAAATCATAGTTTTTTCAAGTGTTTTCTAACCCATTTACCCTAGGGGTATTATGGGGAAAGATGTGCTGTGTTTTACCTGTTTTCATTGATTACTATATGGTTTAGCTCATCCAGCTGCTGGTTGTGCTCCTTGAACTCATCTTCCAGCCTAATCCTACGTACAAGCGACTGCACATCATACAAGGGCGTAGTTTTGTCCAATGAGAGAGGTTTAGCGTATCTTTTCTCGATCTCTTGTCTATGCAGGTTGTTCATGGTGTAGAATGGGATTATTGTGCCATCGATTGTAGCATAGTGGATTACACAGCGTTGAACCCTCTCTAGGTCAAAGTTATAGGGGTCCATAAA
>CAYUTB010000127.1:0-6423 GCA_964447425.1 uncultured Candidatus Bathyarchaeia archaeon | reverse complement strand
CGGTGAATAATATTGAATACTGAACGGGAGCTACTGATGATCCCCGGGCCAACCATCGTATCCCCAAGGGTCCTCAGAGCACTCTCAAAACCAATACTCAGTCACGTAAGCGGCGAATTCGTCGAAGGCTACGCTGAGGCACTCGCACTCCAGAAGAAGATATTCGGCACAAAAGGAACACCCTTCATACTCTCGGGAAGCGGAACCCTCGGAATGGAAGCCGCCATAGCCAACCTAATGGAAAAAGGCGACAAGGTCCTCTGCGTCGAGAACGGGTACTTTGGCGAGAAATGGGAGGAGATCGTCGAGACTCACGGAGGAGTCGTTGACAGACTCAGATTCGACTGGGGCGCACCCGCAGACATCAAACAGATAGAAGAAAAACTATCCACCAACGAACACAAACTCTTCACAGTAGAACACGTAGACACCAGCACAGGCATCGCAAACCCCATCGACAAGATAGGAAAACTCCGCAAAAACACCGACGCACTCTACATCGTAGACAGCGTCTGCGGAATGGGTGGAATGCCCGTAAAAATGGATGAGTGGAACATCGACTACTGCCTAACAGGAAGCCAGAAAGCCCTAGGCGCACCACCGGGCATAAGCAACTTCTGCCTCAACGACAAGGCATGGGATGTAGTCGAAAAACGCAAGACCT
Source organism: uncultured Candidatus Bathyarchaeia archaeon (assembly GCA_964447425.1). GTDB lineage: Archaea > Thermoproteota > Bathyarchaeia > TCS64 > TCS64 > RBG-16-57-9. The sequence continues at coordinate 5,759 of CAYUTB010000127.1, read as the reverse complement.
TGCCCACCGACTACTACGTCAACCTCAAGAAGTGGAAACCCATCATGGACAAACCCATGGGCTACTTCGCGACACCAGCAACAGGACTCGTACTAGGAATGCTGGAAGCCCTGCGCATCATCGACGAGGAAGGATTAGAGGCACGGTGGAAACGCCACGAGACCTTCGCAAAAGCCTTCATCGCGGGAATAGAAGCCCTCGGCATGGAGAACTTCCCAGCAAAAGGATACAACGCCCACACCCTCAGCGTACCCAAAATACCTGAAGGAGTAGACGACGCCAAGATGAGAAGCATCATGTACAACAAGTACGGAGTAATCATCGCAGGCGGCTTGGGCAAACTAGGCGGAAAAACCGTCAGAGTAGGCCACATGGGCAGCGACACAGTCAACGACCTCGTAGCCACAATGGCTGCCATGGAGATGGCTCTCGCCGAGATGGGCCATGTTAAGGACCCGGGTAAAGCAGTAGGCGCAATGATGAAAGTATTCATCAAATCCTAACCCTATTTTTCAACTTGTAGTATTCACTATATGTTCAACCTGTAGTAAATACTACATGTTGGGTGTTTTGTCTGTTTTCTTGTGTGGTTATTTTATGTTTTTTTAGCGTTTGATCTGTGTTAGTTGGGTATTTTTGGATAAAAACACGAAATCCGTTTTCAGAGATGGCAAGATGGATGGCTGTGCCCATGATCTTGTTCTTTATGGTGAACGGATTGGAGTACAATGAAAAAAGACCACGGGCGAAAGGTGTATCCAGAAAGAAAGCAATCAGGGTTACATCAACTAAAAATACTAAATACCAAAAATCAGAACCCGGACGACCCAAGTTGCAAGATAGACCTAACACTAATAGAACAGGCTTCCCAGACATCAAGAAAAAACAAGACATACTATCCTTATGGCCCAAGATCGTCGAATACATAGGCCTGAGCGAATACGAATCAAAAGTATACCTCAGCCTCATAAACCTAGGAACAGCAGGCGCAAGAAAACTAAGCCTCAACTGCGACGTACCAAGAACCAAGGTCTACGGCACACTAAAAAAACTCATAGAATACGGACTAGTAGTCGAGATACCAGGCGCCCCAAAAAAGTTCAGCCCAAGCAAACCAATAGAAAGCTTCAGCACCATACTGAACCTTACCCGCGAGAAGGCAGAGGACTTTAACACAATAATCACAAAACTAGACGCACTCCACACAGAGCACAGCGAGGAAACTGGACCCCAGAAAAAAATAGTCTGGTACCTAAACCCTGAAGAAGACATACGAGGCAAATGCAGCGAGATCATCCGACAGAGCGGACAGGAATTAAACATCATCACAACCGAGGACGGCTTAGAGGTACTCTTCAACAGCTACCACAGGCTCCTGGATGAGATGCAGGAGAGCGGAGTAGAGATCAAGCTACACAGCCCACTCGACCCAAAGATTAGCCCCCTCGCAAGAGAACTCAGCTATATCTTCCAGATACAGAAGGTTAACGTAAAGACTCCCATCCTATTCATCAACAGCGACAACAAACGTTTCCTGTTGGCGCGGCTAGCTGCGAGGGGAAGTGAGCAACCATTCCTGAGCGCCATGTTCACAGAGGACAAGGAGCTCCTAGATCTGATTCACCTCCTTCTCCTCAACAGCTACAACAAGATGCTGGTAGCCTTTCCAGTATAAATAAACGAATAACTGGAAAAAAGGCGCATTTTTTTTCTATACTGTTGATTCGTATAGATCTTTCAAGGACTCCACTAGGGTGTCCTCGCTGCTCATCCGTGAGATGGCTAGGGGTATTCCCTCATGCTGAGCTAACTGTACCGCCAATGGGTCAACCTCTTCTACAAGCCCATGAAGAATGATGACACGTGGCTTGAATGGGCTGATCTTCACCGCTATCATGGGTGATCTTCCCCTGCTCACCCCTGTGAATACAAGGGCGCGTTCGCTAGTTGTGCCGAATATCCTGTAGAAATCCAGCCCACTGAGCATCATTATCGCCTTAACACTATCCACAACGGTGTAACCGAAGACATCCAGCTCAAGCTGATCCTCACCTGTGAGAAGCACCCCATCCACCGCCTCGATGATCTCCTGTATGGACACTGGCGCCATGAACTCCCTGATATCAGAGAAGACATCACTGGGGTCAAGGGTTATCCTGCTAAGCTGCCTGATATAATGTCCACCGCGGACTACATCAATATCCAGAAGAGACTCAACGTAACGCTTGATGAAACCGCTACCCGGGCTCTTACGGCGCCCCGTCTCGTAATCGCTTATTACTGATGGTGATAATTCGAGGGCGTTCGCCATCTCTATCTGGCTCACGCTGAGGAGACCCCTCCACTTCCTCATGGTCTGCCCAGGGTGACCGCTGAGAACAATCTCTCCCGCTATCCGCTTAGCCAAAGTATCCCTTGTAGGGCTGTAGTTTGACATCTTCGTACTAAGACGTATGAGATAGATAAAGACCATGCCCTGGGTTACATGAATTCCTTGAATAGTTTATACATGTCCTGTGTTAGTGGCTGGTCTATAAGTGCTCCTTTCTTGAGTGCTGGGAAATTGTTTTCGTAGGCTGGCCTGTCCTCTCTGTAGAAGACCCCGATGGGTATTCGTTCCCCCCACTCCTCAGCCTTGGCGTATGCTGCGCCCCAGTCGCCTGTATCGTGTTTCTCTTCTTCTAGTTTGTAGACTCTTTCCTTGTAGAACTGGTACGTGTTTACCTTGTTGAAGCTGACACAAGGCTGGAGAACATCCACCATGGCGAAACCCTCATGTTTGATAGCCTCCACCAAAATATCCTTCATCTGTTTAGGCTCACCAGCATAAGTTCTGGCGACAAATGAAGCATGGGCTGTCAGTGCCTGTGTCAATGGATTGATGGCAATACTCCATTCTCCACGTGGGCTGGTCTTTGTTACAAACCCCTGCTTGCTAGTTGGGCTTGTCTGCCCAGTTGTTAATCCATAGATGAGGTTGTCGTGGATGATGTAGGTCATGTTTACGTTGCGTCGGGCGGCGTGGGGGAAGTGGCCTATGCCTATGTTGAAGGCGTCCCCGTCTCCAGCGAAGCCCAGTACCGTGAGTTTATCGTTGGCAGCCTTGATGGCTGTTGCTACCGGGAGCACCCTGCCGTGTATCGTGTGTATGCCATTCACGTTTATGTACCCGGTTATCTTGCCGTGGCACCCTATGCCTGTTACGGCTACAACTTCTTCACGCCTCAAGCCAAGCTCAGCCAATGCCTGCTTCACTGTCATCAAAATGGCGAAGTTCCCGCAGCCCGGACACCATGTATTAACGACTGGAGTGTCGAATTGCTTTACGCTCATGCTAAGACCTCCTTTACTTTTGTCACAATCTCATTTGGGTCAAAGGGTCTACCATCGTATCTGAGCCTAATGTGTTTGAATACGTAGCCTGTGTTTAGCTTGATTAGTGTCCCCAGCTCAGCGCTCCTATTATTCTCAAAGAGGATGACTTTCCCTTTCAAATATTTACTTAGATTATCTGGGAACGGCTCCATCACCCGTACCTGAACAAAGCGTGCTGAGATACCATCTGTTTCAAGCGTCTCGATGGCTTCCAAGACTGGTCCCTTGGTTGAACCCCAACCTACCAAGGTGATATCGGGTTCACTCGACCCATAGACCTTGATGGGTTCACGTTTTGTCATCGCCTCTTTGATGTGCGGTGTTTTTCTAAAGCGCTTGTCTACCATCAATACAGTTGGCTTTGAGACGCTGGTAGTGTATCCTCTCTCTGTGTGCTCGTTGCTGTTGGCAAAAATTAGCGCATTTTTTGTTCCCGGAACCGCCCTTGGGCTCACTCCATCCTCTGTTAGCATGTAACGATTGTATTCCTCATCGTTATCCCATTCCCAAAGCAGCTTTCCCCTATCAATAACTTGCACAACTCTGAACATGGGTACTGTCTCATGACTCTCAAGGAGATTCTTATCAGTCAACAAAATGATGGGAATCTGGAATCGCTCAGCCAGATTAAAAGCGTCTTGGGTCATATAGAAGCACTCTTCAGTGTCCCCGGGAGCTAACACGATTCTCTGGAACTCTCCGTGAGCTCCATAGACAGCGAAAAGGAGATCGCCTTGGGCAGAGAAAGTGGCTAACCCCGTGCTTGGACCAGGGCGCTGTCCAAGCATTACTACTATAGGTGATTCGGTCATGGCTGCGAGACTCAGACCCTCCGTCATCAGGCAGAAGCCACCCCCTGATGTTGCCGTCATCGATCTGACGCCAGCATAAGATGCTCCAACTGTCATGCAGATGGCGGCTATCTCGCTCTCTGTCTGTATTACCACGGAGTCTGTTACCTCATCGTGTCCTGTGAAGTAGTGAAGCACAGCGCTTGCTGGGGTCATCGGGTAGGCGGCGTAGAATTTACAACCAGCTGAAACAGCCCCTAAGGCTACTGCCTCGTTTCCAGTCAGCCACATTCTCTCTGGGCTGCTCCCTGACTCCATGCTGCATTTGAATTCATAATCAAACTCAATCACATGCTCCCAGCCGCTGTTGATGGCGTCTTGATTCATCTTTATGATCTTGTCTTTTCCCTCAAAGGTCTCAGAAACCACATCCTTGAGATAATCCGACTCAAGCCCAATCAATGCACTCACAGCGCCCAAGGCAATGGTGTTCCTCATTATATCGGGTCCACCCAGCTCCTTGACGACATCAGTCATGGGAATCGGGTAATACTCGATATCTGTCCTTGTCAATTCTTTATCCTCTATCTTCTCCTTCGTATCATAGATGATGCCACCACCGGGATTCACATTATCTTGATGAAGCAAGATGGTCTCCTTGTTAAGAGCAACAACAAGGTCTGGTTTATCGAGGATACTGTTCACTTTTCTGTGGCTTGTTCTTATGGAATAGTAATTATGCCCACCCCTAATCAGACTAGGATAGTCAATATTCCCATAAACATAGAAACCTGCTCTCATCAAAGCCTTCCCGAGAAGCATACCACTCCTGCCTACCCCCTGACCAGCCTCCCCGCCTATCCCTATGGTTACTGTGTCATCGATTAATCCAGTGCACTTCATATTTGATCACAATTAAAACTAATACTATTAAGGAGGCTTCCTTTTTAAACGGTTACCATTACCTGCAAATTCATTTAGACGCTCAGAAAACCTTTAAAACCATCGAGGCGTGCAATCAAGGGATAGGTGAAAGAAATGCCTACAATTACAGTTTCAGATGCTTGTGACGGAGACGGAGTCTGCGTCGATATATGTCCCATGAATGTGTATGACCTGGTAAACAACAAATCCGTCCCCGAGAGGGCTGACGATTGTATTATGTGCATGGCATGCGTTAACGCGTGCCCAACTCAGGCAATCACAGTAGAGTAGAAAACTACTCTTCAATATTTTTTAATGTCTACGAACAGCGATAGCCCTAACGATGTCAGCTGTGTTTTCACACCAGTCTGCGATGGTCTCTATCGCATCGAAAAACTCGTTTAAAAGTATCAGGCTGCCAGTGCTAAACTCAGGGAATAACAGGGTAGCGAAGTATTTTCTAACCTCTCCATAGAGGTCATCTACTGTTTCTTCGAGCATCTCAACCTCATCTGCAAGGCTTAATGCTTGCCCTGGGTTCTTGGGCAATGCTTTGATGGCTTTAGCCAGAACCTCAACGCAGTCCATGTTAGCCTTTACCATATTGAGGGTCTCGGTCTTGATCTCATCTGGTGCCTTCTCGAAGGGTATGCTGTTGAGTATCCTCCC
>CAYUTB010000126.1:0-6596 GCA_964447425.1 uncultured Candidatus Bathyarchaeia archaeon | reverse complement strand
TGAATCCATGTTTCCCAAGTTATAATCCGCCTGCCCCCTGAGAATATATATGACACCCACGGGTTGAAGCTCAAGAGTCTCATCGATCACAGGAATAGCATCATAGTTTTTCCCCTGCCTCATCAGATATGTAGCGTATAGCTGTCTATGGATCGGAGACTGGGGTTCTAATGTTATTGCTTTCAATATGTAATCGACCGCTGTGTCTATATCATCCATTGCTGCGTATGTCTGTGAGAGATAATTCATTATGCCAGGGTCTTCGGTTTTCTTCTTCTCTGCATTCTGGAAGCTCTTCAAAGCCTTCTCGTACTCTTTTGCTAGGAGATGTTTTTTCCCATCCTTTATGTGTGTCTCAGCGGATTTCAGGAAAGCCATAGATGTAATAATGTGAAATATGGTTTAAGCGTATTCAGTAGAGGACCGTAGGACCACCCTAATCACAGCCAGTTGGATTCTTTTTTATTCTCAAATGATTAAGTCTGTTCCACATGAGAAACTTCATCGATGCCTCAGACACCATACGTGAAACAGCCATAGTGATATCAATAAGCCTTACTTTCGTCTTCCTGCTTCTGGCTGCAGTGATTATCCCAAGTGTACTAAAAAGAGGTAATCTGCTTAACCCCATCTTTCTGCTGGGATTGATCCTATTTGGGGCGTTGGGGTCCCAGGCATTCGAGATAGTGGGGCGGCTGAGTTTTATAGGGGAAGGCGTCAAGTACGGCGCCGCTGGCTTCATCATATTGCTTCTCATTGGAGCTGCCACCGGGGGAAACGCCACTGTTGCATTTCTATCGGGTACAATCTTCGGGATTACCCTATTCTACTTGAAGAGCATCTACGCCATCTACTATATTGTAAAGATCGAGACACGGAAAACAGATACAACACTGAGTGTCTCTGAGCTGGAGCCACTGAAGGAGATAAACCACTACGTGGTTGAGGGAGTTGGCTCAGATTTTGAGTTGATCAACCACCTCGTGGAGGCGCTCGGCGGAGGCGACAAGATCCTCTACTACGCGAGATATGACCCAGCCAGTGAGACAAGGTGGAGCAGGTTAACAGAGGAGACAATAAGGTTCTACGCGAACCACCTATCACCACTTCATAAGATAAAGTCGAGGCGGACATCCAACATAATAAAACAGATCGCCTTCGAGACATCTCACCTCGACACCATGGAGCGTGCATTGTTCAACTACTGGCTAAGAGCATACCTCACAGGGAACTATACATCTGTTATCGTGCCATTTGATGAGGACTTTGTTGAGAAGGCAGCGATCTGTGAGAGAAGCTACGGTGAATCTCTGGAGATTAAGGAGATACTGGGTGACTCTGATTTCCTCATGATTATGGGGTCATTATCAAGGGATGAAGAGGGAAAAATCGATGTCTACAGTGGATGGACAAGAGACGTGTTGTTGGACCGGATCGCAAAGGTACACCCAGTGGTTTAATCTCCGCTAGACTCCTTGATCTCACGGCTCAGCAGCAACGGATAGAGGCCAGCTAGCACAACCGTCAACCCTGCGCCCAGATAGGCGGGGAAATCCAAGCCCACGTTCTCCATGAGCAAGCCACCGAGCCACGGAGAGACAACACCTCCTCCGTTGAGGGATATCTGGCGTACGCTGTTGGCAGTGCTGAGCTCGTCCTCGTTGATGCTCTTCATGAAGAGACTGGTGAGAATAGGGTCTGACATGAACCGTGTGCCACTCCTGAGCACATATAGCAGACTCAGCAACCCGAAGCTAGTGCTCAACGGCATCAGGAAAAAGAACATACTCGACAACGCCAACCCAACAACTATACTCTTCATATTACCCAGCCGCCTAGCCACCGAAGCAGCCACGCCTTTGCTCAACGCCATGGATAGGTTGCTCATGAAAAAGAGGGCACCCAAACCAGCGGATGTTACGCCAAACTTCTGGTTAACATAGAATGGGAAGAGGGCGAATAGCATGCCACCCGCGATGTTGCCGAATAAGGCGAGTGCGCTGAATTTGAGCACCGGTCTCCAGCTCTTGAGTTTGAAGTGGAAGCCCTCGCTGAGCTTCTCCTCAACGCCTTTGGAGGAAGCCAGATAGAACACATACTGGGCAACGAAGAGAATCGAAGCAAAGATCATTAGGACCCGGTAGGAAGCTAGCTCAGAAAAAGCCATATTTGATACCAAGTAGACAGGGATATACCCTGCCAAGCTTCCCAAGCTCATGGCGGAGATGTTTAGCAAGCCATAGAGCCCAAACGCTTTCTCCATGTCATCTTTTTCATAGAATGAGGAATAGAGGGGAGTCAGCACCGTGGCAGCTGCGTTGCTTATTCCAAACATGAAGAAGGCAAGGGCGAACCATGAGAGAGACCCTGCGAATAGAAATGCAGTGATGCCGACTGCCACTGAGGATAACCCGAGGAGAATCATCTTACGTTTCCCGTAGCGATCAGCTGCGATGCCGCAGGGAATCGATAACAGTACACAGGCTAAAGGGTTGAACATAGCCATCTTCCCCAACTCAACCGCGCTGAACCCCAGCGAGATCAGGTAGAGCTGCATAACAGAGTTAAAAACACCGTTAGAGACGCCATTAACGAGAGCCCCTGTGAGAAACAGCTTGGCTCCAGTGTTGAGCCTCGACGGTACCACTGATTCAATGAAGCCGGTTATCGGCGACTTTGATTGATCCTGAATAATTCTTGGGGCGGCTTGGTCCTGCAAGTAGTGGTCTCTCCTTAGTTGTATGGTACGAAACGCTTGTAGAACCCAAGCACCCGTGTGAGAGCCTCATCTGTGGTTACCTCTTGACCTTCCTCGATCTTGATTACACGCTTGAGTTGCTCAAGGTTCGCCTCGTTGATTTTGCTTATCTTCATATTGCTTCAAGCCTGTTTGCCAGAGGTGAGCATATAAAGCGGACTCAAGTTTCATAATCAACTGAAGTAGTCACAAATTGTGAGTACCCGAGGTGTTTTACCTTTAAAAGGGGAAAATAACAGCAGAATACGTGAAGACCTTTGACAGATGAAAGAGTATACCGGGAAACCGCTAGAAGGGGCACAGTAACTGGCGACCTCATCATCGAGGATGGGAGAGTCGAAGCAGAGAATGGAAAGCTCCAAGTGACAGGTGTCATCAGGTGTGAGAGAGACTGTGAACTCATCGGAGAAGTAGAGGCAGCTGAGGTGTTCTCAAGAAACGGAGACATCACGGTCAGGGGCTCCTTGAAGGCGGGAAAGGTTGAGCTCAAGGATGGAAGACTCAACGTCACTGAGTCACTCATATCTGAGGAGACCCGTGTAAGCAAATCCCTGGATATCGGAGGGGAGTTACAGTCTGATAGTGTCCGCGTCGGGGGCTCCCTTGAGGTAAAGGGAGACGTAGTGGCTGGAAGAGTGAAGGTTGGTGGAACATTCCACGCGGATCGGGATTCTAAGGTTGACTACGTTGAGGTAGGGGGCTCATACAGTGTATACGGCAAAGCATCCTCAAAATCCATTGAGATAGGTGGAACACTCAAAACGGGTGAGATCGAAGCAGAGGACATAGATGTTGGGGGAACATTCTCTGCGGATGGAGCAGTCAATGCCGAGTCCATCAAGGTAGGTGGAACCGTAAAACTCGCAGGAGGCACCGTGAAGGGCAGGATCGATGTAGGTGGAACCCTGAAGTCAAGCGAGTATCTAGAGTTCGGGGATATCAACGTAGGTGGAACAGTCAAGCTTGAAAACGGTGGAAAAGGTCAACTCATCGATGTCGGAGGAACCTTTAGCTCAGACGGCGCCCTACGATTCACAAGGATCGATGTTGGGGGTACCGTGAAGCTGGAGGGTGGAGCCGAGGGTGAGGATCTATCAGTAGGGGGCACACTCAAGTCAGGGGGAGATTTCACATTGAGCAACCGCCTAAAGGTAGGGGGAAAGATCTCTGTAGATGGGGTTCTAAGGATCGCCAGCGTCCGAGTGGGGGGAAAGATCGAGGCGGATAAAATATACGCTGAACAATTCATCGAAGCCAGCAGCATCAGCACAAGATACGGCGCAAAGGCAACACGGATAGAGATAGAACGAAAGGGCACAGTGCGTGGACCACTCGTAGGAGAGATAATCACACTCAAAGACAGGGCGGAGGCAGAGGATATCTACGCGGATCGGATACAGCTACGCGGGGGATGCCGCGCAGGCAACCTCTACGGCAGAGTGATCCGTATTGACAGCCGCTGTGACGTGGAGTCTGTCACCTATACTGAGGAGCTGAGAGCCGATGATAGCGTCAGGATCCGTAACGGTTCACAAAAGAGTGAAAAACTACCCGAACCACCCATCTAGGTGTGCGCCATGGAGAGACGTACTAGATACGATATCTATCAGGATATCCTTGAGACTGTGCGGAGGAAAGGAGCCACAGGTGTTACCCGCATCAGTTATGGCGCTAATCTGCCCGTTGACAGGGCTAAGGAGGCTGTTGAGTTTCTCATCGATCATGGATTACTTGAGGAGGATGAGTATGGTGGGAACACGAAGTATACGATTACGGGGCGGGGTGGAGAGTTCCTCAACGCCTTGAAGACAGTTAAAAAATATATAGCGGAAGATGACTTTTAGCGGACTCCACCGCCACCGCCACCAAACCCACCACCACCGCCGAAGCCGCCTCCACCTCTATAACCACTGAATCCTGATCCCCGGTGGGAGCCTGCGCTATAGCTTAGTGGGGCGCTGGTGATTGGAGTGAACCATTTGCCAAAGGATGGGACGAACTGGGCTGAGGGAAAATCTATTTGCAGATTCTTCATAGCTTCAGCAACCTTATCTCCGACACCGAGGGCTGTGCCGTAGACCAGCCATGATCCCCACATGTTGATGTCTTCTGGTCCGTATTGTTCTAATTGACTGTAGTCGGAGAGGTGCCTCCTGAATGCGTCCCATTCGTGTTTCTCCTTGAGTGAGTCGGTTTTCCAGTATCCGAAGAGAGTGCCTGGGAAAAACGAGGCGAAGACCAGTTGAAAGAATGCTGTGCTAAAGTAGCCGATTGTTCTCATGAGCAACTCTTCGGTGTCGGGGAAGAGTCTGAAGACAAGTAGCGAAATAAATACTACATATAAAAGTACATAGATGGCTTGTAGGAGCCCATCCCTGCCATTAACTGTGAAATCATTGATCATGGGCTCCCCATCATAACTGCTTGTAATATGCTCATACTGTCTCTGAAGCCTCCAAACCCTATCATCGTCATCGTATTTTTCCGCTCGTTCAGCCAGCTTACGCATACTTGCAGTCGTGATCACATTCTCAACCGCTAGCTCCTTCAAGAACCGCATAACCTTGTTCTCATATGCATCGAGCCCGGTGTCGTCGATTAATCTGATCTCGATATTCGTGTCCTCGATTTTGAGGTCTATCTTCTTCTTTAGGTGGAGGTCCAGCAGTGTTGCGTTAAACCCGTTCTCATCGAAGTCCGATACCGAGCCAGTGAAGATGAGGTTAACCACCCATGGTTTCTGGGATTTGTTCGGGACATAGCTAAGGGTTGGAGGTACTAGGTATTCTTTCTCACGTCCAATCTGGCTCCAATACAAGTAGAGACCAACAGGGACGAGGAAAATACTCAATTTACTGACTAAGAATGCGAGTGATGTGTAATAGAAGACAGCTGAATACATCCAGTTAGCACCGATGGTCCAAGGTCTAACATCCTTTACGAATTTCTCTGATCCGGGTAGACTGTTGAGGGCTTCAGGCGTCATGAGGAACTCGAACTCCAGCAACTCATTCAAACCAGAGCGGCCTGAGAAAATTATCATCTTTTTATCAACGGTTTTCCTCAATATGGGTGGATGTGGAAAGACGGTTTCAATGAATCCGAGATTCTCAATGGATACCTGAAGGTTCCTATAGGGCAGATGCTCTCTCGCCAGCATCAGGTTAAGGTGGACGTATTCATCGTCATATTCAAGGGGAGCTTTCACAGTGAATACGTATTTTACAATGTAGTCGCCTTTCTCGTAGCCCTGTGGGTTAAAGGCTCCAACCTCGTTCCATTCGGTTTTCTGACGAAGATTATAATCATAGATGGGGTCCAGCATCGGGTCGCTGGTGATTTTCCCATACATGTCTCGGATATACCAGTAGGTTCCATCGGGCATCTGCACTTCCTGAAACAGTATTTTAGATGAGCCATAGGCACTGATTGACAGCGGGGCATCCCAGCAACGGTACAAGAAAGTCTTCCCAGATGAAGTAATAGTATATGTGAATGTCTCGACGAGGGTGCCGTTGGCGTAGAATCTGGCATCGTAATCCTTGACGTAGGCTCCTTGGTCTTTGGCGTGGGGGAAAAACCTGATCTGGGTTACTGCAACCGCCATCACAGCGGTGATGATTACTATCAATATGATCTGGTTTCTCTCTCTCACAAGGCATCACGTATTGGGCGCAGAGAATATGGATTATTTAAATAAAAAACTAGAGGTTAAAACGGGGTTAGCGGACGCCTCCGCCACCGCCACCGCCGCCGCCGCCTCCACCGAAGCCGCCTCCGCCACCGCCACCGCCTCTCCCGCTGCTTCTCATACTCGGTGTAACCGCTGAGGATATGG
>CAYUTB010000125.1:0-6779 GCA_964447425.1 uncultured Candidatus Bathyarchaeia archaeon | reverse complement strand
GCCTTGACGTGGCGATGGTCGCAGGTTCGATCCCTGCTCTGCCCACCATCTTTCTAATTCATCTGTAGATTAGTTTATTTTTTATTAGTCGGGTTTTGTGCACTGTTTTGATCGTTACCATGACGCTTTTCGTCAATATATGAGATCGATTCTGGGCTGTTCTGAGGCTGGATTATTGGTTGGAGAGCTAATTTTGGCTTTGATTAGTATACCCCCCCTCCCCTCTTTTCTGTTTCTTGGGGTATTTCTTCAATGTTTTCAGATTTATAATGCAGAATTATTGAAGTTCTTGTTTGGATATACGTCTATACGCGAGGTTGGTCATGGGACTATTGGTCGAAATAACAAGCCCCCACCCTAACGTATAAGATAGTTTACATAAAGTAAAGTTTATATTACAATTTGTATAACATGTTTTACGTGATGAGGTATGGATAAAGAAACATACAACCGGATAAGAGCAGCAGTCGCTGCAGGGATAGGCATGGTAGTGGCGTTCAGTGTAATGCGGAACTCATGGGCACTGGCAACAGGGTCAATAATCCTAGGAATGGTGATACTGATTGTAGCTAAGCAAAGAGTAGACGTGGTACTCTATGATGAGAGAACAAAAATGGTGAGAGAGAAAGCTGCAAACGCAACTCTAGGTATAGTAACAGTTGGATTCGCAGCAATAGGTCTGGGACTAATAGAAACCAGCTTCTGGGGCTACACAGCCAACCAGGACTTGGGCTACATCTTCGCCTACATCGCCCTCATAATAATGGCGATTAACAGCTTCTTCAACTGGTACTACAACGACCGTTTGGGAGGTTAGGCTGGTGGAAAACACCATGAAAGTCTTACGAGCAGTAAAAGGAGTAACACAAGAACAGCTTGCAGAATATCTCGGAGTAACCCGTCAAACCATCAACGCTGTGGAGTCGGGAAAGTACTCTCCAAGCCTTGAACTCGCCTTCAAGCTCGCCCATTACTTTGAGACAACCATCGAGGAAATCTTCCACTACAAGCCTTAACCATTTTTTCAGTCTATCTTATATCAAACCATTCAGTTATGCATCTGATCCCATTGAATCCAGACAAGGAAATAGACTGCATTGGATTATTCTGCCCCGAACCCATCTTCAGGACCAGAACAGCCCTCGATGAGATGGAGAAAGGACAGATACTCAAAGTAACAGCAGATGACCCAGCCGCAGAGGAAGACATCAAACGCCTAGCCAAGCGCCTAGGTCACGAGGTACTTGAAATCGTTAATGATGGCGATGAGGTCACTCTTTACATTAAGAAATAGCCCTTTTTACTACCAATGTTTTAATTGAGGTATTCTCAAGAAACTCTGAATATATTATGCAGGCTTATTTTGATAATGGGGCCGGTAAACCCGTTGACCCTAGGGTTATAGAGGAGATGAACAGGTACCATCTTGAGGTCTATGGGAACCCAGCGAGTTTTCACAGCAAGGGATTTGATGCCCTGAAAGCTCTGAATGATTCAAGGGTGACTGTGGCAAAGCTGGTTAACGCTGACGCGAGTGAGATCATATTCACATCAGGCGCTACAGAGGCAAATAATCTTGGAATAATCGGCGCAGTGAACCGAAACAAGAAGAAGGGCACAAAGATAATCATCTCGGCTGTCGAACATATCAGTATAATCAACATAACAAAGTCATTAACAAGAGAAGGCTTCACAGTTCAGACATGTCCAGTGGATGAATACGGGGTAATTCTGCTTGATGAGCTAGAAAAGCTCGTAGATGATGAAACAGTTATGGTCTCGGTTATGATAGCCAACGGCGAGATAGGCACTATTCAGCCCGTTAAGGAGGCAGCTGAGATAGCCCACAAACATGATGCCTTGTTCCATACAGACGCAACAGCCGCGATGGGGCAGATAAAAATCGATGTAAAAGACCTCGGAGTAGACCTCATGACTCTTAGTAGCAATGATCTCTATGGACCAAAAGGAGTAGGAGCATTGTACATCAAAAAGGGTGTGCGGGTTACTCCACACATGATAGGTGGAGGACAGGAGCAGGGAGTTAGATCAGGCACCGAGAACATCCCCGGTATAGTAGGTATGGCGAAGGCAGCAGAGATAGCCATAAAGGAGATGGATAAAGAATCCAAACGCCTCACCGAGCTAAGAGAACTGCTAATCAAAGAGCTTCTAGAAGCAATCCCTGTGAGTTATCTAAATGGACACCCCACGAACCGGTTACCGAATAACGCCAACATCAGGTACAGCTTCATTGAGGGAGAAGCCCTAATCATGAGCCTTGACGCGGAGGGAATACAGGTAAGCAGCGGCTCAGCATGCGCAGCCAAAACCCTTGAACCCAGCCACACACTACTAGCTTGTGGTTTAAAACATGAGGAAGCACATGGCAGTCTCGTCTTTACGTTGGGAAAGAATAATAACCGCCGACAGGTGGAATACGTAGTTGAGAAGCTTCCGGCTATAGTGCATAGGCTAAGAGCCATGTCGCCACTGACACCGGAGGAGTTAAAATAAGATGTATAGCGAAAAAGTCTTGGACCACTTCAAAAACCCCCGTAACGTCGGCGAGTTAAAAGACGCCGATGGCGAAGGCACAGTGGGAAACCCAGTCTGCGGCGATATGATGACCATGTACATCAAGGTCAAGGATAACAAGATCGAGGACGTAAAGTTCAAGACCTTTGGATGCGGCGCAGCCATCGCAACCAGCAGCATGACCACAGAGCTAGCGAAAGGAAAAACACTGGACGAAGCCTTAAAGATATCAAGGCAGGACGTAGCTGACGCACTAGATGGACTGCCACTAGTCAAGATGCACTGCAGCAACCTAGCGGCAGATGCACTCCATGAAGCTATCAAGAAATATAAGGAGAAGAAGGAAAAATGAGTGAGAAAGTAAAATGTGGGATTTGCGATATTGTTGTTGAAGGTGAAGACTGTCAATTAATGACTGTGGTCATCGACGATGATGGAAAAGAGACAAAAGTCTGCTGTACCCATCAAGTTTCTAGAAAAGAATAACTATTTAACCAACGTAATAAAGAAGAGCAGGAAGGAGTCAATGAGTTTGGATAAAGAAAAATTAGCATCATCTATATCCATATTAATGAATGCTCCTTTGATCACATTAGCCACATTCATACCGTTGATTCTGAAGTTTGGAAACGGTGAAACTTGGAATCTCTTTTTCATTACAAGCTTCTTTGGCTGTATAATGCCACTGGTAAGCGTAGTGACGTTGCTGAAGATGAATATCATCAAAGATTTCTACGCCACTGAGAGAAATGAACGATTCATACCATTCCTCACATCGATATTCTGCTACCTGCTTGGAACAATTACATTGATAATTGTTCAGGCACCTGCACCTATCACGGCGTTGATGGCTTGTTACATAATAAACGGGATCGTGTTAGCCTCGATCACGTTGAAGTGGAAGATAAGCATCCACGCATCAGGCGTAACGAGCCCAGTAACAGCATTAGTATACCTGCTTGGCACAAGACTACTGCCATTATTCCTCCTCGTATTACCTGTAATATGGGCGAGACTAGAACTCAAGGCACATAGCAAGATGCAGCTAACCGCAGGGGCACTACTCAGCACTGCGCTAACTTGGATACAGATGGCGTTTTACATCCACTACGTCTTCATTTAAAAAAAGGGAAAAATTATTCCTTAACCTTCTTAGCGACCATAACACCAAAGTCGTAGGCTTTCTGCCACTCTTCAGTGTTCGGCTTGAAGGTGTAATCTAGTTTGCTCTCGATTATCTCGATGCCCGCTAGAGTCATCTGCTCATTGATGAAACGAGTCGCGCCGCCTGCCCAACCATAGCTGCCGAATCCTGCTCCGAACTTGTTCATGGGTTTCAGTCCACGCATATATGCGAGGAACTCAGCCACCGTGGGGTACACGTGATTGTTCAGGGTTGGGCTTCCGATGAGAACAGCTTTTGCTTCTAATAAGTCTGTGATTACGTCGCTTCTATGGTTCTCCGTTAGGTTGTACACTCTGCACTCAACGCCCTCAGAAGCAACTCCTTCAGCGATGGCGTACGCCATGATCTTTGTACTGTTCCACATGGTATCATAGGGAATAATCACTTTTGGCTTGGTGTGACCGCTTATCCACTGAACGTATCTACTCAGTATTCCCTCGATGTTTTTTCGCCAGATAACGCCGTGACTCGGGGCGATGATCTCGATAGGTATACCATCCAATGCCTTCACGGCTCTACCAACAGCCCCCTGTAAAGGCATCAAAATGTTTGCATAATATGCCTCAGCCTCATGCCATAGTATATTCGGGTCAACCTCATCATCGAAGCGCCCTGTGCTTGCAAGATGCTGCCCGAAAGCATCGTTGCTCAGAAGTATCTTATCCTCGGGTATGTAGCTGACCATGCTGTCTGGCCAGTGAGCCATCGGTACCGCCACAAAGTTCAGGGTTTTTCCGCCGAGACTGAGCTCAGGCATCTCCTTAGTAGTGGTGATGGGGAGCTCGCCATAGTATTTTGTGATGATGTTTTTTCCTCTTTCAGTCGCGATGATAGTGGCTTGAGGTGCTTCTTCCCTGTAGAACTTTGATAGTGAACCACTGTGATCGGGCTCCGCATGGTTGCTGATTATGTAATCTATCTTCTTTGGGTCCACATATTGTTTGATGTGTCTGACCCATGTCTCATAAAACGGAGCCTTAACGGTATCTACAATGGCGATCTTGTCGGAGACCAGTAGATATGAGTTATAGGTGGACCCACGGTGTGTCAGGTATCCATGGAAGTTCCTTATGTCCCAGTCTACAGCTCCAACCCAGTAGACGCCTTTTTTCAGTTGTACCAACGCTATCACTTACAGATTCGATCCTTTGAACCACTAGATAAAAGCCTGATGGTCAAAGTTCAAAAGTCACCTTTGCAAAGGTAAGGTGAAATAAATTTATGGTATCAAAAAGAACATCAATAATCGTTTTAGTAATAGTGGCGGTACTCGCGGTTGCAGCTGGTCTTTACACACCTAAACTACTGAACATGGGCAATGATTATGGAGATGTCACTGTTCAGGAGGCAAAGAAGTTTATCGAAGATGAGCCAGAACTCGTGATTCTCGATGTCAGAACAGATGCAGAGTACAATGATGGGCATATTGAAGGAGCCACAAACATCCCAGTGGAAGAGTTGTTCAATCGTCTTACTGAGTTGGATAAAAATAGTGAGCTTTTAGTCTACTGTAGGACAGGAAACCGCAGCAGTACAGCAGTAAGCATACTGGATGACGCAGGATTCTCAAAGATTTACCATATGAGTGAAGGGATAAGCGTCTGGACTCAGCGGGGCTATCCTGTAGTCCAGTAGGGTTCTTAACCCACCAACCATACCGATCCTGATATGGAAATCCCATACATGGACCCCATCTACATCGCATTCGGGATATTTCTACTCGCAACCGCATACAACTACCTCAAGCCAAAGCAGAGCAGAAACTATACAAGTCTCAGCGTTGATGAGGCTGAGGAAAAGATCAAAGAAGACGAAAATATCCTGATCATCGATGTTAGAAACAGGGATGAGTTCAACGTTGAGCATATTAGAAGAGCAAAAAACATCCCACTTGATCAATTAGAGAAGAGGATGGGAAAACTACCCCGAGATAAGGATATCATGGTTTATTGCCAGACGGGTTCACTTAGCGTTCGTGCTGTGAGAAAACTGGAGGTAGCGGGATTCACCAGACTGTATCATATGCATCAGGGTCTCAGGGGATGGAGCAGCACGGGTTATCCAACTACAAAGAACCGCGGGTCCACGTAAAACGCCTTATTTAACCATGTATTAGATATGGGGAACCTGCATGAAGATAGCCGCCTCGACCCTGCACATGCTCGATAAGCCTCTTGAGGATATACTAAACCAGTTAGTTGAACTATCTGTGAACAAGATAGAAGTGGCTGACAGCGGAAACCATGCACTCAACCCGAGAAGAGTCGAGAGGCTACAGGAGATAGCATCAAGCTATGAGATACAGTACAGTGTACACGCTCCTTATGCAGACACCAACTTGGCTGCTGACGATGACTTGATCAGGGAATGGGTTTTAAAACGCATCAGGGCATCCATCAGGTTCGCCTCAGAGCTAAACGCAGAGTGCTTGGTAATACACCCGGGATGGACCACGGCGACAGAGCGTTTCTCAAGGGGCAGATCATGGGAGCTGAACCTCAGGAGCCTATACTGGTTGATGAGATACGCTGGAGATTATGGCGTCAACTGTTTATTAGAGAATGTCCCCAACCCAACACCGTATCTACTGGTCTCTGTTGATGATTTCCTCTTGTTTGAGCAGGAGATGAATCCGCCGATAAACTATGTTCTCGATGTAGCCCACGCTCATCTGCAGGACGAGGTCTTTCAGTTCATCGAGAAGTTTGGACCCAAGATAAAACACGTCCACGTCAGCGATAACTGGGGGGAAACAGATCAGCATCTCCCCTTGGGAGAGGGAAACATCAAATGGGGCAAGGTCATTGATGCTTTATCCGATGCTGGTTTTGATGGATGGATCGTCATCGAGTCATATGATAAGATGGAGCAAAACATCGATTATCTGAGAAACCTACTTTAACGGTATATCTAATTCCAAGAAATCCTCTGCAACCAATACATTGGAAAATATTTTCACTGCCTCAGATTTTATAACCTCGGGGTCAGGATACCGTGAGCTGATATGAGTCAAGACAAGTAGCTCCACGCCTGCATCTGCTGCGAACTGCGCCGC
>CAYUTB010000124.1:0-6817 GCA_964447425.1 uncultured Candidatus Bathyarchaeia archaeon | reverse complement strand
AGCAGGGACCTCGCGGGGCATATCGCTGAGGAGATGCTCCAAAAGTATGAACACAGGATTACCCGGGACTCTGATGGGGGACCTGTGGGTTACACGTTTGATGAGATATATGATTTGGATACGCTGCAGCCCAGACAGCGTTTCTTGGATGTTTATGATAAGGTGAAGAAGGACCTTGAGGATCTGGGTTTAGAGTTTTAAGTGAGAATGAATTGACTGCACCGAATTTTTGGGAGATACTGGATCGTGCCTGTAATACTGGCGTCGAGACGGTTGTGAAAGACTTTGATATGAAGATATTCAGGGAGACTCAGAGGCTGGTAAAGGAGTATGGGGTCAAGTATGATCCCGATGTCTACGTGCCCAGCGATGACTCTCTCGCGGATGATGTCTGGGACGCCGGCATGGAGCTATTCCTTGAGACAGGCATGTATTGCATGAACTCAAGGCGTGTCATCAAGTTTGATGAAGAAGAAGTGAAAGACGCTCTCCGTAGTGTACGCCCCGAGGTGGAGATAGGCGAGGGCGGAGAACACCGAATCGTGAAGAGAAGGGGGATAGAGGGAGATAAACCGCCCATCATCATAGGTGGTGTCATAGAGAGCGACATCAACGAGGGTGAGAACTTCGTAAAGCTCTACCAAGCCATAGCCGAGAACCCACTCATCGATGGGCTCTACATAGGTCCACCAGTACATACATCAGAAGGGCACACTCTCAGGATGGGCTCACCGCTGGAGGCTCACCTTGGGCGATGCATGGCGACATGGGCACGTGAAGCCATAAGGCGAGCGGGGCGACCCGGATTACACTATGTCTCGGCTTGCCCATCAGCCATCGCCGATATCGCAGGTTGCAACCCATTGACTGGGACACGTCCCTCTGACGGGATCATGATCTCTGTTACCTCTGAGTTGAAGACCAACTACGATGCATTATCGAAGGTAGCTTATGCACTGGATTATGGCTGTGTGAAGTGTACTCATGGTGGCTCTATCATCGGTGGCTGGGCGGGTGGACCTGAGGGGGCGGCAGTAGTCTCCATAGCGGATTTCCTCGGCGCATTCATGGTCTACCATCACAGGGTTGGGCCAACCTACGGTGACCACGGGTTGACCAGGTGCTCAGGCGCTGTGCCCATCTCAAGCGTCAACCCCGGTATGTGGGGTACTGAGCTAACTGGGCAGGCAATAGCACGGAACTACAAGGGTGTCAATGGGCGCTTCTTCCTGACAGCTGCTGGTCCCGGTACGGAGATGCAGCTCTGGGAGATAGCCGCGCTTGGTATAGCTTCTCTCGCCTCTGGGCGTGACTTGTTCTGCGGTGGCGGGATCAGGCGGTATAAGGTGAAGCCTATGCTGGGAAGTGCCTTGGAGAATAAGTTCCACGCCGAGCTGGGCTACGCTGCTCTGGGGCTTTCACGTGAGGATGCCAACGAGATGGTGAAGGAGATCGTGGGTAAGTATGTGAATGATGTCACGAAGGATGGTGGTCCATGGGGGCATACCTTCCAGGAGATCCATAACACGCGAACACTCACAATACGACCCGAGTTCCAAGCTGTCTTTGATAAGGTGAAGAACGAGTTAATCGAGATGGGGCTAGACTTCCAGTTCTAGTCTCTTTTTTTAATAGAATTAAAGGCTTTTTTTCAATTTTCATGCGTATAGTCCGTTTTTTTTGATAAAGGGTAAATAGCTCTTGCAGCATCAGTAGAGAATCATTACTTGATCTGAATAGCTGGGAAGGGCGAGTGTATGGCGAAGCGTGAATTCGGCATAGGTATGCTCAGAGGTAATCTCTTCTGGCTTGTCATATGCCAGTGTATCTGGCAGTTCACCACCAACATCCCAAGACCATACCTGCCTCTGTATATCGAGAACCTCGGTGGCTCCCCTGCTGACATAGGCATCGTGAACTCTGCTGCGGCTATCGCTGGGCTGTTCCTGTATCCATTGGGGGGTTATATCGCGGATAAGTCCGGTAGAGTTAAGCTGGTGGCTCTCGCCACATTCGGGTACGCCTTCAGTTTTCTACCCTTCGCCTTCGCCCCGACTTGGAAGTGGCTTGCCTTGGCTAGCTTCTTCCAGAACCTTGTTCTGTTCTACGCGCCTATTTTGACTGTGCTCATGGCTGACTCCATGAAGGCGGGAAGCCGGGGACAAGGCTTTGCCATAGCTATCTCGCTGCCCGCTGCATTGGGGGTTATCTCGCCTTTCATCGGAGGCTACCTGGTGGATTCGTGGGGCATCGTGCCAGCCATGCGTTTTATCTACAACATCGGCTTTGGGGCGGGGATACTCGTCGCCATCATCCGCACTGTTACCTTGAAAGAGACCCTCGACCCAGCAGCAGCCGAAAAGCTGGATTACAGGAATATACCCAAGCTCATGAAGGATTCCTACCTCAGCTTCATTGAGACGGTGCGTTGGATGCCTGATCTCATCAAGGCACTCGCGTTGATGCAGATGCTTCAGGTCTTCTTCAATGGGCTTGCAGGTGCCTTCTGGATCGTCTACGCTACATCTATTCTAGGTATATCCGCTACAAGCTGGGGTCTGACCTCGGCTGTTCAGGGTGGAACAAGATTGACCCTCTCACGGTGGTCTGGTAAGCTCCTCGACAGGGTCGGCAGGAGAAAGCTGTTGCTGCCTTTCATGTTCGTTGTCCCCCTTTACCCTATTATATTCATCAACTTTGTGAAGGATTTCAAGGGGTTGGCTTTGATGGTGTTCTGTATGGCGGTAGGGAACGCTTTCCTTATGCCCGGATTCCAATCGCTATTGGCTGACTCAGTACCAAAGGAGAGACGTGGAAGAGTTACCTCGGCTGTCGGGGGTGGGAACTTCTTCATCGATGTAAGGAACGCTGGGATGGGTGGCGGGATGCTTCTCTTTGTGCCCATGGCTGTGGCTCAGCTAGTCGGGGGGATGCTTTACGAGGTGGAGCCTACCCTTCCATTCTACATAATGTCATTTGGTATGTTTATCGTGGCTTTGTGGGCGTACTTCAAAATCAGTGACCCTAAGGAATTATATGAATAACCATATACCGAGTCTGTTGTCTTATTCGATGGGCTCTATTCTCTCTATTCTGAATATCACTGGGCGCAACCCATCTATGCAGCATTTAATCATCTCGTTCTCTCCCAGCCATGGGTAGAATGTTCCTTCTAGGTGGAGTACTGATACTGTTTCGCGGATGTCATGCCATGCGCCTGGGCTGGAGTCTTCTGGTTTGGCGTAGTTATGGATGATTTCTCGAAGGATGATAGTCCTTGCGGTTATACATTCAGGAGATTCATACTAGGACTCTCACGATTCGTCGAGTTCTAGGTTGTGTATGATAAGGTTAAGAAGGAACTTATCGAGTTGGGATCAGACTTCCAGTATTAACCCTCTATTCCCATTTTGAATAAATGATGAGAAGGGAAAAGCCCCGTTTTTTGTTTATTGAGCGCTAATATGACCTTTTACCGTAGAACAAATACGATCAAAAAATGGAAATAAATCTCAGTTAAGACAAATGCATTTTTTATTATACAAATAATATCACACTATCTAATAGACGCAGGCATCTACTTTTTGTTCATACATATTTTACAGGGCGACCAAGAGTATCCCTGATAACTTCTCTTGAACTCGGCTCTTGCATTATCCTGTGAAGGATACTTTTTCCATACAACATTCTTTGAATTATCTGAGTTTGGTGTACAATGAATACAGCCATTCTTGTGAACCCTAGCTACCCTCCGAATATCATTATAGTTAACCCAGCATTCTTCATCAAATGAAGTATTCAGCAGATTATCTATAGCTAGTAGAAGCTCTTTCCCCGAAAAAGGCTTAGACATGTAATAATCAGCCTGTGTTTCCTTGCTCAACATTAGCTTGATGCCTGGCCCTAAGGCTGAGATCATAATCACGGGTATTCTTTGAGTCTCTTTACTCATCTTTATCTTTCGTAACACATCGAGGCCGTTAATCTCTGGCATTACTGCATCTAGTAGAATTATTTCAGGCTTCAAAGATTCAACTACTTCAAGGGCTTCCTGACCGGAATTAGCAAGAAATGTATCATATCCTCCTTTTATCACGAATTCGTTGATTAGACTCAGGCTATCGAGTTCATCGTCAACGATTAACACAGTCAAAATGGATACACAATAAAACAGATATCCGGGGCTAGTTATAACTTGCTAAATGTACCACTAATACATATTTCTATAATCATGTTAATATTCCCATAGGTATTCGCTAACCAACTCTATAGATTCTCATTAACATCAACTCAGTAACTGAGTGTTAACAGGTCAGACATATGAGTAGGCTCCGTGGCTTATTGAAACCGGTCAATATGAAGGAACAGGAAAACACAACACGGCAGATAACAAAGCCCCACGAGGAACTCATTGGAGAAAAAATCTCGCTCTTTAACCATGAGAACAAAGTGTTCTCCATCCTTCATATTGATGATGATAAACCAACTCTGTACATATCCAAACTGTTCCTCGAAGAACTATCGCCAAACATAAGGATAAAATCCGAGTCAGACTCAACCAAAATCAACAACTGGATGAACGAAGACTTTGACTGCTACC
Source organism: uncultured Candidatus Bathyarchaeia archaeon (assembly GCA_964447425.1). Classification (GTDB taxonomy): domain Archaea; phylum Thermoproteota; class Bathyarchaeia; order TCS64; family TCS64; genus RBG-16-57-9. Next base: position 2,217 of record CAYUTB010000124.1, on the reverse strand, counting down.
TCGTAGATTATTTGATGCCAAAAAACAACGGCTTGGCTGTTTGTAAAAAGATCAGAGAACTCAAGAATACTCCCATCATCCTCTTTACAAGCCTAGAAGAAGACGAGATCCCCCGTGATGCTTTACAGAGTATGAATGTCAGGTATCTTCAGAAGAACTCAGATCCAGCCAATTATGACAGGTTGACTGAGGCGATTCTTGAACTAGTAAAAAAGGACCTAAACACCCCAAAATTTACTGAGGGAGGCGATTAAGGTGTCGCAGAGGAGATCCCGTTTTGAGTTATACATTGACATCTTGGATGCTATCTACAGGGGATATAGAAAACCAACCAAGATAATGCATGAGGCATGCATGTCCTGGGTGCCACTCTGTGGGGTGTTGGATAATCTTGTGGAGCAAGAGTTGATCACATATATTCCAAATGATCTAAAGGATAAGAGAACAAAGGCAGTGTACGAGATCACAAAAAAAGGCTTGAACGTGCTGGATTACTATCAGAGAGCCTTGGAGCTAGTAAAAGAGATGGTTTAGAGGCAGCGGCATGTACACTCAGAGAACGATACAAAAACAATGCATAGATGTTATGGGCTCAATATACAGGGGCTGCTCAGAGCCATCTCAACTACGGTATGGGGCTAAATTATCAAGTGAATCGCTTGATAAAGTGCTTGATTATCTTGGCGAAAAAGACATGGTACTAGAAGTCGATATGGGTAACGGGGAGATTGTTGAGTATTTTCTCACAGAGAAAGGATTGATGGCTGTTGAATTATATAGACAAGTCAACAAATACATCAATCAAAACCACTAAAACTCGAATCCAGTGTTTTCAACCGGGCAAATAACTAGAGAATCATTGCGAAAAAAGGTATGACTAAGGCGCTTTTCAGTGTCGTCTAGATCGCAGTTCTTATCTAGATATGTGATAAGGCTAAGAACGAGTTAATCGAGATGAGGTTAGACTTCCAGTACTAGCCCTGTATTAAAAACCATAGATATTCCGTAAATAAATCTCGTTAGCTCATTGCACTTTTTATATATTTACAAATTCCTGGAAGAATCGGAATTATTATAATATTATTGAGATCATCCAAAATAGTTTCTCTAATTGCGTTTAACTCTTGTTCTTTATCTAAGAGTTTTTTTGCTTCTTGTATATACGTACTATTTTTTAGTTCACTCTTCATAAATTCATATACTTCTTTTCCTTTTTGTTTTTGAATTGGATCATTAGTTTTTATAAGACCTAAACCATATTCTTTAAGCCATACTTCATCTTCATTTTCTTTATAGTCTAATTTATCGTAATATGGATCTTTTCCTTCCGCAATATAAAACGCATTTATATACAAAGTATCAACAAAACTTTCAGAAAAACTACCATTTTTCCCAAATCCTCTATCATAAACTAGAGTTGTTTTATTTGTTACTTCATTTAAAATGGTATTAAAAAGTTCAAGAGCGCTTTTTATATATTTTTCTCGCTTTTCTTCATATTTCTGCTTTTTTTCGAATAGTTCGCTTTGCCCTTTTGGTAGATGATTTTTTAGATCCATGACTAGAACTGCATTTGATTTAACTGATATATTGTTAATGCTCTTCGACGATGAAGATATGATTTTTTCAGGTGAAGTTATTTGTGGTAGTGTGTCTATCAGCTCTTGAATAACATTTCTTAATTCAAAAGTGTGTAATTCTCTACATTTTATTGTGAGATCCGATTGTACCGCCTTTTTAGTTTGTAATGCTTGATATCCAGTAAAAATAGCTAACAGAAATGTTCCTATAGCAACTGCGATCGAGGAATATGTATCCAATTCGGACATAGCTATCTGACTTATAGTGAGAAATTCGTAGTTGATAGCATTTGTTAAAAAAATAGTGCCGAGTCCAGCAAATATTATTATAACTTCCGCTACTTGAAAACCTCTGATGTATTCTATTGAAATGTTCATAATTTTTCCTGTTTTTTGACTTAATCCAAAAAATAATGTTCCTGAAAGTATGTAAAACAAAGTCCATAAAATTTTACGAGAACCATCTATAGCATTCACTGATTGAACACCACAGGCTACTAGAAGTGAGCCACTCAAACTTGTTAGTAATCCTAAGTACCATATTTTTTGGTTTTTTTCTGTCATCTAATTCGTCTCTAAGTTATTAGTTAGTTTATCCTTGGTTGTCAACCTTTTAACAATGTATCTTTTTTAATAG
>CAYUTB010000123.1:0-6819 GCA_964447425.1 uncultured Candidatus Bathyarchaeia archaeon | reverse complement strand
GCTGATTTCGCTTGGGATAGTTATACCCCCCCCCTCTACCTATTTTCTCTGCCTGTAGAGCCTTGGGTCTACTGTCTGCATCATCCGCTCGATATCTAGGTCTCTTTCCAGAAACGTCGCTATTTTTTCTGCGGCGGTCTCGGGGTCGTCAAGTGTCTCGTTGTAGCTGATGTAGAGAGTTCTGATGTTCTGATAGCCATTCGCCAACCTCGCCCAAGTGTTTCTGGAATATACTAGCCATCACAGTGTCTGGTACATCGTCTTCTGGTTCGCCTCTTCGCTGCATCATTTTACGCTGGGATGCTAATACTTCCTCGATCTTGCGCTCCATGAATAGGATGCGATACTGGTGTCCTTTTGGTAGGTGAGGTAGCTGGAAGCTGATGACCTTGACAGCTTTTCCCTCGGCTTCAGTGATCCATGAGTTGTCTTTGTGGAGGGTTTTTGCTCGTTCGTCCTCGTAGTACCCCTTGAGGTTGTCCATGTCGGCTTCTCTTATATCGTCGGTGAGTACAGGTATCTTGGTGGCTTCTAACATCTTCATCATCATGCTAGTGCCGCTTCTTGGTAGCCCGGATACTACGATGATCATGAGGATTAGAATTGAGCATTGTTGATAAAAAGGCTACGAGATAATATACGAGCCAAAGCCTCGATTCAAACTGGATTGGGAATAGGTACTGTGTTAAATCCTAATGCGCGCGAATTTTCCTCAGATTATTCCTCCTCCCTTGGTAGTTGAACCAAAAAATGTAGTAAAAGAAAAAACAATAAGCTGCCTCTTTCCAAGCCAAAAATCTACTCTACCAACATTGGATTTGAGAACGATTTAGCACATAATTTGTATAGAATACCAAAAAATGTGAATAGAACCATACTTTTGATATATTCTTTAAATATTTATTAATATTAGACTAACATCGTGGGCGTGAGATGACCGCAGATAAAAATCGGTTTCTGTTACCAAACGAGGTAAATTTCAAAGAGGCTTGGATGTTTTTAAAAACATATGGCGAGGTCTATCTGGAGACCGATGCAGGAAAAGATATCAAAGCAAAAGCCGTGACCTCAGAGTCAGGGGAACAAGCTGAGAATGCTATCAGCTTCATAAGAGATGAGGTTGAGTGTGCAAGGCTTTATGATGGAAGTCTCAGCCAAGAAAATAACAATGAACTAGAATTACTCCGTAAAAAACTCGATAAAAGTATTCAGAATATCTTAATTGGATAAACCATTTCAATGATGCAATGTAGACCATCATGGAAAGTGGGTTGTTAAACCAGTACAGGTTCCTTATCGAAAACTACCATTCCAGTGTTTGATATCGTGTACCTGCGGGGCTGGTCATCGAAGTCGATTCCACGCATCTTATCAACCCTCAGGGTCTTGATGGTCTGGAAATTCAATACATCCTTGTTTAGCGACAATACACCGTCACTGAGAAACATCTCCGAGTAGAAGTTATCAGGCTTGAACACGCCCTCATATGTAACCAGCGCAGAGCAGTGATGCTCTCTTATCATCTCAAAGAGCTTGTGCACAAGGTACCTGATCTCCGCAACGCCACGTGCGTTAATCATCAAACTATTCAGGGGGTCGAGCACGATATGCTTTGCCTTGATCTTCTTCACGGCTTCACTGATCTCATACTCAAGGCTCAACTCGGTTATCCCAGTATTCCGGTTTCGGGGCTCCACGATACCATCCACAGTGGACATCAACTGAAAATCCAGCGAAATAAGCAAACCCTTCTTCTCAGCATCCCCCAGATCCCAGCCGAAAGCCTTGCTGTAACGCCTCTTGTTATCCATGGGCTCCTCAAGGTTCACATAGACAACGGGTTCCCCTCGCCTAATTGCGGATATAGTATACTGTAGGCTGTTTATGGTCTTGCCTGAGCCCGGTCCACCGCTAATAATAACAATGTTCTCAATAGGGTAGCCACCGCCCAGCATATTATCCAGTCCAGATATTCCCGTGGAAACTCGAGTATCAGTGATTATCATCGTCAAGCTGATGAGGGCTCCATAGATAATTTAAGGTTACCATAAAAAATGTAAAAAGGGATTACTCAGTCTCATCCCATAGACCGGGAACAGGTTCATGATCAGGGTCCACGAGGTAGTGGAGGAACCAGTCTAGGTTCTGCTCTAGGACTGCCCTATTCTCCCGGGGCTTTGTGATGGGGTGAGCCATATCAGGGTAGATGAAGAGCTCAACGGGCACGCCCCGCGCCTTCAACGCCCTGTACAGCTCCATGCCGTTGCTCAGGGGGACACGTTGATCCTTGCCGCCGTGCTGAATCAGCATCGGGGTATGTGCTTTCTTGATGGCGGAGATGGGGGCGGTCTTCTCGTATATCTCCCTGTTTTCCCATGGGTTGGCTGAGAGATAGTGGTCTGTGAACTGTGGGATATCGTTGCTGATGTGATACGTGTACCAGTCGCTGATGCCTGCCCCAACACTGACCGCTTTGAACATATCGCTGTGAAGACCAGCGAATGCCGAGATATAGCCGCCCTGACTCCACCCCATGGTGCCAACCAGCTCGGGGTCAACCATTCCATGCTCAACGAGATGTTCAACGGCTGACTCCAAGTCCCAGAGGTCACCCACGCCGAGATTGTCCTTGTTGAGCTCAAGGAATCCTTGACCGTACCCGATGCTGCCCCGGTAGTTGGGTTTCAACACCAGCACGCCACTGTTGACCATTTGCACACAAGGATACCTCTGATAATCATAAGCCTCAAGCAGCCATTCTTTGCTGAAGCTCGCTGGTCCTCCGTGAACCTGAAATAGAAGAGGATACTTCTTTGAGGGGTCATAGTCGCTGGGTTTCCTTAAGACGCCCTCTATTATGGCTCCGTCTCTGCTCTTCCACTTGATGGTCTCTACTGTGCCCATATTCCAGTGCTTGACCTGCATATTGTAATCAGTGAGCTTTAGGGAGACTAACCCAGCTTTTACAGGAGTCTTTGATACATAGACATCGGGAAACAAATCGTCACTGTTACCGATATACGCCATGTACCCACATTGATTCACATTAACGGTGAGATCAGGGTAGACACCTGAAAAGTTATACTCAACAACTTCTCCCTGCAACCCCAATAGCGAAACACCCGTAACAGTGCCCTTCGCGTAAGCCACATAGACGCCGTCAGGGGTCCATCTGAGGAAATTACATCTCTGGTCGATTCCTCCGCTGATCTTTTTCAGATGGGGTACAAGAGGCTTGGATATGTCAGCTTTTTCGAGTTCCAGTACCCAGAGATCAGCCTGAGTATAATATCGGTCATCCCGCTCCTTATGCTCAACAAGAAGCATCTTCTCATCTGGAGAAACACCCACGACGAAGCTTACCCCGGGAAGATTCAGAGTACTTGATTCTCCTTTCCAGTCACTTCCATCGATGTGCCGGGATAACGCGGATTCTAGGTCTAGCGTAACCCTGTGGCAAGTATACTGATCCCAGTATACCAGATAGTCCTTGGGTCTGCAGACAACATACGCCCCGTCGCTCACCGGGTAATAACCGTCAATCTGGTAACTCTGATCTAGCAGACTGGAGACCTCTATAAAGGGCTCAGTCAAGTCCTTTGCCTCATCCTCTGTTAGCTGCTTCTTCAGAGCCTGATATTTACGAACCTCAGCGAAGCAAGTATAATACAAGGCTGAGACAGGTTCCTCCTCCTCGAAATGGGTGACGTTTCCATACTGGTTTCTTAGCTGCTTCCGCTTGTTCCGTTCCGGTTGCTTCGCCTGAAACATGACTCCGCCCTTAACGGGCTTGAAGCTATCCACCCCTGTCTCGATCCAAGTCAACTGAATGGGCTCCCCGATCAGTCCCTCATAGAGATAGAGCTGAGCCTTATCATCAACGAGCCGCTGGGCGAGAATATCATCATTCCCAATCCACTCAAATGACTGAACCGAGCCACCCCGAGTCAGCTGCCGCGCCTCACAGACCTCCTTGAAGTAAACATAAAGCAGATTCTCATACCGGTTGGACCCCCAGTTCGTGGTCCGCACACTGTAAGCAACCTTGGAGCCGTCAGGGGAAGCCTTTGCCTCCATGGGGTAATCCAGCATTATTAGGTCAGTGATACTAGGTTTTAGTGAAACTGATTCTGTCATGTATGAGAAAACGTGTGAATAGAGATATAATATGTGGCTAAAAGTCGCTCTCCATCAGTGTTAGCTTCTGATAGTCACCATCCTTGGCTAGCTTATAGACATAGTCTGCCACGATGACATCTTCAAGAGCCAAACCGATGTTGATGGCGAGTATACGCTCTTCAGGGGACTCACGCCCCGGCTTTAACCCAGCCACAACCTCGCCGAGCTCAGCGTAGAGACTGGGCAAACCATCTGGGAAAGCGCCATGCTCGTAGAAGTAGACGGTCTGGTCCCAGCTATCAGTGATGAACTTGTCTGCACCCAGAATAGCGTCCCCATACCATGCCCTGCTCGCCTCCAAGCCGAAGCCCAGGCAACCGGGTTTAAACCACGTATTACGTACAAGGGGCTCTGACAGCCTCTGGGTCGCAGTCAATATCATGTCCTTGCCATCGACAGCAGCCTTCACGCTGTCAGTCATCTCTACGCTGATCCCTAGCTGTTTCTCAAAGTCTGCTTTGTACCGCTTCATCGCCTCTTTACTGATATCGAAGACACTGACCTTCTCCAGCCCCGGGATGACCTCCTTGAGTGCAACTACGTTCATCCTGCCCTGCACACCGCAGCCCACAACACCGAGCGAAGAGGTACCCTCGGCTGCACAGTACTTTGCTGTGATAGCCGAGACAGCAGCGGTTCTGACGGCTGTGATCCACCTGCAGTCCATCACCGCTAACGGCATTCCTGTCTCCATATCATTGACTATCATCAAACCAGCGATCTGGGGGAGCCCCAGCTTACGATTACTCGGGTAACCGCTTACCCACTTCAAGCCGCCGATGCCCAGCGCCTGATAGTATGCTGGCATAGCGTGGATAAACGCGTCAGGTTTGCTGTGTATACCCGGTTTTGGTGGGTTTTCTACTCTTTTATGGCCATGCTCGTACATGCCTTTCTCCACTAGCTCGATAATCTTGCTCATGGGTATGCCAAGAGCCAGTACTTCTTCCTGTGATAGATAGACGAATTCAACCTTCTCCACTTTAGAACACGTGGAAAATGTTCGGTTCAGAGGATATAGTATTTTCCATAACTAAGCATATAACTGGATTATTGTGCCATCCAGTAACACGCGGTCCATCCCCACCTTCTCGTTATCAAACTTTGCGGCGGGGCCCCAGATACGCGCGTATTTGAACCGCTTATAGAAGTCGTTATGGATGAGGCGGGCGAGGTCACCCACCGTGGTCCCCGGCTTGCATACTATAGGGTCTTTGGCGGGTTCTTTCCCCGGCTCTTTTGTGTATATTCGGGTGACTTCCAGCTGGTTGAATATCTTTCCCCCGATCATTGTGGTTAGGTTACGCGTCTTCTCCATTGATACAGGTATCACTTCTAATGGTGCCGCAGCTTGACGGAGCTGTTCAAGCATCCTCGGGTCGTTATTCAGGTCGATCTTGTTGGCCAGCACAAACGAGGGTCTGTAGACAGCGTTCCCGAAGACGGCGTCTTCCACAAGATCAAGGCTTACCTTGCCAATTATCTTGACTAGGGCGGATTTTATCCTGTATTCGGCCAGCAACGCGATCACCTCCTCTTGGGAGCACTCCATGAGCTCACCTTCCCAGATAAACTGGATATCTCTGCCACTGCCACGCTTTATAATCTCAACTGACCCAGTGGGGGGAGCTATCTGTATCCGCGCACTCTCAAGTTCCTCAGAGACCATCAAGAAGTTACCCGCTGGATCATCGGCCATATCCACGACAACGATAACCCCATCAGCGTTCCTGATGCAAGCGAGGTTCATGAAGCCCTCAGACCTACCCTCACCGCTACCCTCCACTATGGGCGGTATCTCCACCAGCTGAAACTGAATATCCTCAAATGGTAACATACCCGGAGTAGGCCTCGTAGTGCCAAAAGGCCAACTGGTAACCTGCACAGGGCTATTGGTAACCGCCTTCAATAGGCTACTCCTACCCGCATTAGCTGGGCCGATGACAGCCATCTGAGCAGCCCCCGCTTTGGGCACATAGTAGCTTGGTCCCCCGCTGCTCGCCATTTTTACTTGCTGGCGCTTCTTCTCGATCTCGTCCTTTAGCTGTGCGATCTGGCGTTTTACTTGTTTGCACATCTTCTCTGTGCCCTTGTGCTTGGGGACCAGGCTGAGAAACTCACTCATCAACACTAGACGTGCCTCAGGGTTCTTGGTAATGACTACCTCATCCCATTTTGACTTGGCATCAGGAGGAAGATTCGCAGGCATACATGACACCTTGTAACGCTTAGAAAACTATGATACTGATGAGTTAAAAAAACTCGCGGGGTTTAGAAGAGCTTGTGACCGCAGCCTGTGCAGAACTTCTGATCAGGCTTGATATCGGCTCCACAGGATGGGCAAACAGGCTCCGCGGGGAGAACCTCCACTGTAGCCAGTAGACCCAGTTCGTCTCCTCGTTTGAAGATGTCCCTGACAAAGTTCTCGCTTGATGACATGTTCAACATGTCCGGGTTGGGCTCAAGACCTAGGGCTTGCTCGATGATTCGTTCACTTGCCTCGGCAGATAGGGCTCCTGACTCCACCAATGCATCTATGAGCATGGCGATGAGGTTTCGGTTCACCACGACGGCGTGTGGGAATTTTATGTCCTCTGACACAGCGATTCCCTTACTGAACCCTTGCTCCGCATTTACCGC
>CAYUTB010000122.1:0-6913 GCA_964447425.1 uncultured Candidatus Bathyarchaeia archaeon | reverse complement strand
TGTTACCAGAATTGGTGCGGGGGATGGGGTTCGAACCCACGGAGGACTAATCCATCAGGTCCTAAGCCTGACCCCTTTGGCCACTCGGGAACCCCCGCACACGCCACCAAACATACCCCACCCAATTTATCAATCTTCCTAATCAAACAAAAGCAGTAAACAAAGAAATTATTCCCAGATATAACCACCTACCAGTTACAGCGCCCACCCTTAAATACGAGACAACCAACCAAAACCCCCATGCAAGAGGAGCCACTAAAAACCGATAAACAACTATACACCACAGGCTTCCTCCAACAATTCAGCGACCAACTAATCCAACGCTACATCAGCCTACTAGCCATCGCAGCAGGAGCCACAGTAAACCAAACAGGCTTCCTCAACGCAGCAAGAACCCTCGCAGCCAACCTACTCCAACTACCCTTCGGAAACATCGCCGACAGACGCAGCAAACGACTACTCCTCGTAGCAGGCAGAACCCTAAACGCCATCGCACTCATCGCAATCCTCTACGTAAACCCACCCAGCAGCGTCATCACCCTAGTAATACTAGCCAGCATAGCCACCAGCATGGCACTCCCCAGCTGGAACAGCCTCCTCGGAGACTACACCACAAACACAAAACGAGGCACCATCATAGCACAGGTAAACGGCATCAGCTACCTCGGCGGACTCGCAGCCATGACCACAGCATTCCTCATAAGCATACGAGACACCGCGGCCACCACACGCAGCAGCTACACACCCATAATCATCCTCGCAGCGGCATCCAGCCTACTAAGCGCAGCCACCGCCCTCACACTCCACGAAAAACCACCAACAAAAACCAGAGAACCACTCAACATACCCGAAATACTCAACGACGCCCCCCTCAAACACTTCCTGCTCCTCACATTCATCTACACAATAGGCAGCAGCATCGCCATGCCCCTCTTCCCATACATAATGGCCCAGAAGCTCCACCTCACAGTCTGGCAAGTAGCCCTCACAAGCATCACAAACGCCCTCGTAGGAGCCATAAGCCAAAACTACATAGGACCCACACTGGACCGAGTAGGCAGAAAACAAGTACTCACCCTCAGCAGAGTCGTAATGGCCTCAAGCTGTCTAATCTACCCCATCGCCACAAACTGGACCCACATCGCACTAGTAGAAGCCATCAGCGGACTCGGCATAGCATCATGGCTCAGCGCCCAATCCACATACATTATAGACATAGCCCCACAGCGACTCAGAGCAACATACCTCGCCAGCAGCATGGCAGCCATAGGTGTAGCCACATTCATAGGATCAAACCTCGGCGGATTTATCGTTCAAAACATACTCGGAGGAAGCCTAGAGGCAATCCAAACAGGACTCATAGCCGCCGGAATCCTCAGACTAATACTGGGCTCAACATACATGACAATAAAAGAGACCCGCCCAGAATCCTAACCTTCAGGTAACTTTATACCCACAGAGGCGACACTCACCCGAAAATGAGCGACGAGGAAAAACCCCTCAAGACCAACCGCATCTTGATGGCAACAGGCTTCGCACAACTATTCAGCGACAGCCTCAACAACAGATTCAACAACCTCCTCGTCGCAGCCGCAGGCGCCACAGTCCACCAGATGGGGTTCCTACAGGGAGCCAAAAGCCTAAGCTCAAACCTCCTACAACTACTCTTCGGGCGCCTCGCAGACAGATACGGAAAAAAGAAATTCATAGCAGCGGGAAGAATACTAAACGCAGGCGCAATAGCCGCACTACTACTATATCAGACACCGGAGCCCCTCATCTGGCTCGTCATACTCAGCAGCTTCTTCAACAGCATGAGCCTCCCCACATGGAACAGCCTCCTCGGAGACTACACCACGGACTCCACACGGGGCAAGACCATAGGACTCATCAACAGCATCAGCCAACTGGGCAGCTTCGTAGCCATGATCATAGCCTTCACCCTAACCATCAACCAGCAAGGCGACACCACACCCGATAGCTACAGGATCGTATTCATGTTATCAGCGGTCACGAGCCTCATCAGCGGAGTAATGGTTCTATTCACAACCGAGAAGCCCCCAAAAAGCACCCACAATAAACTACAACTCAGCCGCCTCACACAGGACCCGAGGCTCAGAAAATACCTCACCCTCAACTTTTTCTACGGAATAGCCATGAGCTTTGCGTGGCCCTTCTTTCCACTGGTAATCACCCACAGACTCAACATGAAGATTTGGCAGATCAGCAGCCTTAGCCTAGCAAGCGCCCTGATGAACACATTAACCCAGAGACGCATGGGGGGATTCATGGACCGCATAGGCCGCAGACCCATCGTGGTATTCAGCAGGGTCCTCATGGCGGTAGCCCCACTCGCCTACGCCCTCGCTAGCCAATGGTGGCACATAGCCATAGCTGAGCTATTCCTAGGCATAGGGATGGCTGCGTGGCAGAGCAGTGAATCCACATATATAATTGATCTAGCCCCCGGTGACCTGCGAGCGACTTATCTTGCCAGCAGCACGGCTGCCTTCGGGCTAGCCAGCTTCATCGGGAGCAACTTGGGTGGCGCTATTGTGGATGGCTTCTTCAACGGGATGGAGGGCTTGAATATGGGGCTCTACATCAGCTCAGTCCTCAGACTGGCCGCGGGGCTCGCCTTCCTCACCATGACAGAGTCCATGAAAAAGGCTGGGAAAGAATCATAAGCCCCACACCCCACCTAATCCATGATAGGTGAAGATAATGGAGATAAAATGGCTAGGACACGCCAGCTGGCTCATACACACAGGGGATAAAACCATCTACATAGACCCCTACGAGGGAGAATACACCGAGAAAGCGGACATCATACTCAGCACACATCACCATGATGACCACTGCAAACCAGAAAAAATAGCTCTAATCAAAACAGAGAACACAGAGATCATCGCCACAGAGGAATGCGGTAAAAAAATCGGGGCAGAGGTTATCACCCTCAGACCTGGTGAGGCGATAAATATCGAGGGCGTCCTCGTTGAGGCGGTGGAGGCATACAACTTTAAACGCTTCAGAAGCCCCGGTACACCATTCCACCCAAAGGGCGTAGGCGTCGGGTACCTCATCACCGCAGAAGACAAGACCATATACCATACCGGTGACACCGACTTCATCGAGGAGATGAAGGAAATCAAGGACATCGATGTGATGCTGGTGCCCAGCGGTGGAACATATACCATGGATAACCCCGAAGCAGCGGAAGCCACCATCGCTGTGAACCCACGGAAAGCATTACCCATGCATATCTGGGACAAAGACCCATCGGAATTCAAGAAACTGGTTGAGAAAGGCTGCGACACCGAAGTCATCCTGTTGAAGCCCGGTGAGAGCCTAACCCTTTAACCTATTTTTCCCACATATCAAGCGGAGGCTTCATATCCGCAGGGATAGGCGTCTTGTACTCCTTGCCCATTGTACGCTCGGCGTGTTCTTTCCACGCAGCATCACGGAGACCCGAATCCGTTAAAAGATCCAGTCCACTCGTAGCTATTACCTTGGATGCAAATATCAGGCTCTTATGCCCGATGCTGTGGGAGCTACCTGCTACATTCATCCAACTGTGACCTGGAACGCCTAGAGGCCACGTTGATGTACCGAACTCCATGGTGGGTGTCATCCAGCTAACATCACTAACATCGGTGCTGCCGGCGCTCACAATGCCATCATTCCAAGCGTCAGGTATACTTGTATCCATGGCCACATCGATGAGCTTCTCCCAGCCGGGGCGCTTGGACTTACGCAGCATCTCTGACTTCGCATCCCTGCTAACAGTGCTCGTAAGCCTCCTTGCGAACTCGATCTCCTCATCAGTATAATCCGGTGCACCTATCTCACGCATGTTACGGGTTACTACATCGCTGAGCACCTTGCTTGGGATCTTGTTATAGATGGCCTTGATGGGCTCCACCTCAAGCTCGGTCTCAGTCATCAACGCCGCACCATTAGCGATCTTCAGGACACGTTCATAGATATGCTCCACCTGATCCCTCTGAGGCGCTCTCACAAGATACCAGCTACGAGCATAATCAGGTACAACATTGGGCTGCCCACCGCCCTCCTCGATAACATAGTGAACCCTCGCCTCCTGAATGATATGCTCTCGAAGGAAGTTTACCCCGACATTCATCAACTCGATGGCGTCAAGAGCACTCCTGCCCTGCTCTGGGCTACCTGCAGCGTGGCTAGTCTTGCCCCTGTAATGGAACTTTACGCTGTTGTTGGCGAGGCTGCTGGCTAGGCTAGCGACATTCATGCTGCCTGGGTGATGACTCAAAACCGCGTCAAGCCCGTCAAATACGCCGTCACGTACCATCCAGACCTTCCCACTCGCACTTTCTTCAGCGGGAGTGCCAAAGAACTTGACGGTCCCCTTGATCTCGTTTTTCTCCATGGCATATCTGATGGCGATGGCTCCCGCCATCCCTGATGCCCCGTGGATGTTGTGCCCACACCCATGCCCCGGCTCGCCCTCAACCAAGGGTTCCTTCTCAGGGCTCTTGCACTGACTTATACCGGGAAGAGCATCATACTCACCCATCACGCCTATCACGGGTTTTCCCTTACCCCATGAAGCGACGAAGGCAGTGGGCATACCCCCCACGCCTTCCTCGACAGTGAACCCGTGTTTCTTTAATTCGTTGATGAGGAGTCTCGCGGAGTTATACTCCAGTAACCCGAGCTCAGCGTATTCCCATATCTCATCACTGACCTCGATGATCTGTTGACTGTTCTCATCAATCCACTCTAAAGCTTTTTTCTTCGCTTCGATCATTTTAATCTAATAGATTACGTTAAATGGTTTTTAACACTACCCACAGAACCAGCCTCGGCTAACAGTATTTTCAGGGTAACCACGCGGTAAGCAGGGTAGTAGGCTACTCTATACGGCTCAGTGTGGTGTCGGGGCTTCACACCCTCAGCCGCGATCAACTCATCGAGTCTTTGAATCTCAGCTATGGAAAAAGATACAGCGCCTTCAGCTACGAGGCTCCTGAACTGACCCCAATACTCGTTGAAAACATCTGCTGATCCACTGTACTCTGAGGATTTCTTCATCGCCGTGAATAAAGCGTCTAGTTTTCCACCCTGTTTGATGTACTGGCGGAGATTAACCCGCACCATCGAGCCGTCGATAGTGACTGATTCAAACAGTGGGTCCTCAGTGTGATCATCAATGTTGATTCTCCCCGCTTCCTCAACGAGCACATCCCATGCATGATCTGAGAGAATGTGCCCGACGCCGAAGACCCCCTGATATAGAAGCTTGTAGATATCCTGTGCTCTGGCTTCGGGTCTCCTCTTAATATGCTCGGAGATCAGATCTGCTACTTCTCGGCTCATTGATGGTCACGTGATTTCATCGATATTGCATTGGTGGGGCATGTGGTGACGCAGAGCCCGCATCCCAAACACTTGGAAGCATCATATACAAGCTTATCTGACTCCATCCTACGGGCTTCAAAGACGCAGCGAGAGACACAGTCGCTACAGTCTATGCATTTCACCTCATCATCGGATGCGATATATTTAGAGGAGAGTACCTGAGTATGAATACCGTGCCTGAGAAGCCCACCAAGGGTGTGGCAGCAGCAGCTACAGCAACTGCATATGAGGCTAGGCTTTTCCTCACCCTTCATAACATATGCCATATGGACTAGCCCCGCTTCGTGGCTCCGCCTGAGTACATCAAGCGCCTCATCGAGGGTTATCTCCTTTGCGTTGGAGCCCTTGTTTTTTAATACGTAGTCAGCTTCGCAGTCCAAGCCAAGACATACATCTCTTGGGGAATCACAGTTTTGATATACGGTCTTGCAGCCACAGTCCTGCACAACGATCCTCTGGGCTTCACTGAGGATCTCTTTAACCTCAGAGAAATCATATACTCTGTGATCTGCCTCGATCATGATATTGACTGGGGTGGTGACTGCTTTATCGATGTCATCAGCTATCTCCTGTAACTGTTTCTCGGTGTAGAAACGCTCATCCTTTGGAGAATATATCATAAACTCTCTCATATCTTGGCTGGATTTAAGTATTCAAATAAAAAACATGATGCGTAGAAACAAACAGCTATATATAAAAAACACACAGAATAAGAAGAATATCCTCATGGGTGAGACACTGAGGGTGAACGACACATACGTTTTCCTATAATTGTCGTTTGCTTTTAGACATCACGCCATCAGTCGGAGAAATAGGCAATGGAAGAATACAAAGTAAGTCGAGTGGAAACAGGAATAACAGGACTAGACGATATGCTGGGAGGAGGTGTACCAGAAAAGAACATCATACTTCTATGCGGGGGACCGGGGGTCGGAAAAACAATCATGACTCTCCAGTATATGATGACGGCTGTTAAACGAGGCGAACCTGTTGTATACGTGTCTCTTGAAGAGCCTATGGAGAAAAAGATCAAAAACGCTAAGGCGTTTGGCTGGGATATCGCGAAGGCTGAAGCAGATGACATGATAGAGACACTGGATATCTATATGGTGCCTCATAGTCAGGGAATCGTAGAGCCTGTAGAGCGTAAAAAAGGGAAGATCCAGTTCAGCATCGAGAATGAGATCGAGACCGCGGTCAAACGAATAGGAGCTAAACACATCGTTATCGACCCTGTGACGAGCATACTAATCCATGAGTCAAGGTCGGGAAAGAAGCGCTTCCTCATTGGTCAACTATTTGATACTATTAGAGCCCTTGGCTGCTCGGCTATAATCACTTCAGAGGGATTGCCTAGTGAGAATGATTTCTACATGGAGCTATTCCTGTCTGATGGGGTTTTCTTGCTCAGTAAAGACCTTCTTGATTATAAGATGATCAAGACAATACGCATCGATAAAATGCGGGGTATAGACTTCGATGATCAACCCAGAAGATACGTGATCTCATCACG
>CAYUTB010000121.1:0-6946 GCA_964447425.1 uncultured Candidatus Bathyarchaeia archaeon | reverse complement strand
TACCTAAGACTCTTCGGCATATGAATGGCTACAGTGGACACACTTTCATGTGGTACAACGAAAAAGGCGACTACGTGTGGGTCAAGATACACTTCAAGACCGCGCAGGGCATCCAGACCCTGACCAGCGGCGAGGCAACCACAATGAAGGGCAAAGACCCTGACCACGCGACTCGCGACCTGTTCAAATCGATTGAGAAGGGTGATTTCCCGGCTTGGAATGTGGGTGTACAGATCATGAAGCCCGAGGAAGCCGAGGACTACAGGTTCAACCCATTCGATATCACGAAGGTTTGGCCACACGGTGATTATCCGTTGATCCCACTGGGGCGTATGGTGTTGAACAGGAACCCCGCGAATTACTTTGTTGATGTCGAGCAGGCTGCGTTCTCTCCGGGGAACCTCGTTCCGGGGATTGCGCCTTCACCAGATAAGATGCTTCAGGGAAGACTATTCTCGTATGATGATGCTCACAGGTATAGGTTGGGCGCTAACTTTGCCCAGCTAGCTGTGAACAGGTCTAAGGCTAAGGCTTTGAACTATCAGAGAGACGGGTTTATGCGAACTATGTCTGAACACGAGGGCAGTCCAAACTATTATCCAAATAGCTTCGATGGTCCAGCCCCCGATTCATCGGAGAAGTGGCCAACGTATGAGTTGAAGGGAAAATGGGGGCGCTATGTCTACATTCATCCAAACGATGACTTCGTCCAGCCAGCTGCCCTATACAACAAGGCTATGACCGAGCTAGACAGGGCTCATCTTGTTAGCAACATTGTTGAGCATCTTGGAAACGCTAAGAAAGAGATCCAGAAACGACAGACAGCTTTGTTCTACAGAGTTGACCCTGATTATGGAACTAGGGTCGCGAAGGGTCTCGGGTTAGATGTGGCTGAGATAAAGAAACTCGCGAAGAGCTAAACCCCCTTTTTATTATCCTCTTTTTTTGTTGGATTAGCCTATTTTTCTCCAAGTAGATCTATTATTGTTCGTGTGATTGCTCTTGTTATCTGGGGTAAGGATTCCATGTCCACCCACTCGTTTGCTTCACATGTGTTACCTCCCGTGGGCCCCATAATGATGGTGGGCACGCCTCCGTGAACAGCAATGTGATTTGTATCAGCCACGCTTCTCGCTAACGCTAGTTTGACATCTTGCCCTAGCTCGGTTTCAAGGTTTTTCTTGGCTGTCTTCACGAACAATGAGTCTGGTGGGGTGATGTAGCTGCTGGGCGCCGGTGTGGGACGTTCATCCCATGTGAGCTCGTATCGCCCCTTGATGTCTGCGTTCAGTATGATCTGACGTATCTGCTTGGCGGCATCATCTACTGTTTGACCCGGTAAAATATGTCTATCAATAGTGACTTCGGCTAGCTCAGGCACATATATCTTGTCTCCGCCGCTGTGAAGCCCAGTGACGCAGAGGGTTCCCCTCATATCATACTCTGGCATGTAGCCGAATCCATCGGGCTTATGCTTCTCAAACTCAGCCACCGCCTTGCTGGCGTCTACCACAGCGTTGATGCCCTCATCATAGGCTGCACTCACAGAGCTCCCGTAGAACCTGAGCTTGAAGACGTGCCTACCTCGTTGCCCTATGAGTATGGTGGCGTGTTCTGATGGCTCTGGCACAATACAGTATTTGCAATCCTTGAGTATCCCCGTCTTGATTAACTCGTGGACTCCTCTGCTCCAGTACTCCTCATCGCTCGTGCCACTGATTATCAGGTCTCCACCCAGTTTGACCCCGGACTTCACAATGGCTTCTACAGCTGCGAGGGCGCAGGCGGCTCCCCCTTTCATATCGTGGGCACCCAACCCAATGAGTCTATCAGCTTCTTCGACTACCTTGAATGGCTCTGTCTCCCATCCCTCGAAGGCGTCAAATGTGTCTATGTGGAAGTTTAGCATCATCTTTGGTCCATCTCCGCCCTTGAGAATAGCGTAAACCGTGTCACCGGCTTCTTCCACTGGAAGTCTAGTGATACTACTCAATCCGAGCTTCTGGAAGAAATTGATCATCCAGTCAGCTATTTTCTGCTCCCTTCCTGTCTCAGAAGGTATCTCAACAAGGGTCTTGGTTAGCTCCACAACTCTTTCTTTGGAAATATGGCCATGTAGGTTCAAAGTACCTGAAAATACGCTTCATTATAATATAATATAATTGACCAATCCATAAATCAGTGTAAACTGTTTCTATTTTATAATTAAACAGATAAGTCAGCACCATAACAAATATGCTGTGAAGCCTCATCAACGCATTATCTTGGTAATTTGCGTGTTACTTTCATCCATTACACTCTACAGCTTACAACAATATACACCTAACACTGAAGACAAGCTCAAAACAACATTAGTATCAGAATCACTAAAAATCGGGTTTCTCGGAAAGAGGCTTCCTGACTATCGCTTCATAATCGATGGCCCCATAATCTATGTTTCATGCACAAATATCGAGGACGTCTCTTTGCCAAATAATCTGGGATTGAACTTCCTGAAAACTACCCCAGAGCATCTGCAAAGATTAGCCAATGATAACGGGGATTTCATGTATGTTTATTTTAATGAAATCTCCTTATCTCCTAGACTATATGTTGAAGTTATGACGCGGTTCCAAAAGGCAGAAGACAGCACTCACATGTATCTTGCCGGAGGATTGATGGGTGTAGAGTTCGAGTATAATGGAACCAGTTGGGAAGGTACTGTTGTTAAGTGGTGGATAAGCTAATTATAGGTTAACATAAATTTATTAAAAACGTGTGTTCTAGCACTCGCGTTATGCGTTAAATTTAAATCACTTGTTGGGGGTGGGTTGATCGGCTCGGTGAGGTCTATGAGCTGTACAATTGTTGTAGACGGATTCTTCGGAGACGGTGGAAAAGGAAAGATCGTATCATATTTAGCCGTGGCAAATAACGCTGCGGTCGTCGCAAGGGGCGGAGTGGGACCAAATGCGGGTCACACAGTCGTAAAAGACGATGTGAAATACAAGCTAAGAATGGTCCCCTGCGGCTTTGTAAATGATCAAACGCTTCAACTTATCGGACCCGGGGTCGTGGTGAACCCAGAGATACTCCTCAAGGAGATAAAGGAGACAAGGATCGAGGGAAGGTTTGGGCTTGATCCACAGTGTGCTATTATCGAGCAGAAACACATCGACGAGGATAGCAAGGGGTACCTCAAGGAAAAGATAGGCACAACAGGAACCGGGACAGGTCCATGCAACGCGGAGCGAGCCTATAGGACGGTAAAGATGGCACGAGATATTCCAATTCTTGCTAAATACCTCAAGGATGTGCCATTGCTGGTCAATGAGGCGCTTGACAGAGGCGAGAACGTTGTACTGGAAGGTACACAGGGAACATACATCAGCCTATTCCACGGCGGATACCCATATGTCACAAGCAAAGACGTATGCGCCGCAGCGGTATGCAGCGATGTAGGCGTCGGGCCCACAAGAGTAACCGATGTGGTATTGGTATGCAAAGCATATGTTACAAGGGTAGGGGAAGGACCGCTTGAGGGCGAGATTGGTTTCGAGGAAGCCAAGAAACGTGGCTGGGATGAGTACGGTACTGTGACGGGGCGTCAGCGTAGAGCAGCACCATTCAACTACAATCTAGCCAAACGTGCAGCCATGATCAATGGAGCAACTCAGATCGCAGTAACAAAGTTGGATATACTCTACCCGGAGTGCGCAGGTTCAAACGATTACAATAGTCTATCCGGTGAAGCCAAGGCATTCATAGCAGAGATAGAGGAAAAAGTCGGATTACCCGTTGCCTTCATAGGTACAGGTCCTGGTGTCAACGAGATAATCGATAGACGTTAACCGAATAATCCCCGTTTTTTACCCATTTCTTCATCAAGCTGTTCTATTAGCTGCTTTTGTTTGCGGGTTAGCTTCTTCGGTATCGTGACAGTGATGTGTACGAGCTGGTCCCCACGTCCATATCTGCCGGGTATGCCCTTACCCTTCAGGCGTAGTATATCCCCGTTCTGGGTCCCAGATGGAACACTCAGCTTATCGGTGCCCCTGAGAATCGGAACCTCGATCTCTGTACCCAACGCCGCCTGTGGAAAGGTTAGCTCTGCCTCGTAGATCACATCGCTTCCCCTTCTGATGAGCTCCTTATGGGGCTTGATCCTAACGCCGACATACAGATCACCATTGGGTCCGCCATAGGGTCCTGCATCACCCTGACCCCGCAGGGTCATATAGACGCCATCCTCTATGCCCTCGGGCACATTGATGCTCAGTGTCCTTCGTCTGTTCTCCAAGCCATTACCTCCGCATTTACTGCAAGGTTTCTCAGGTATCTGACCTCTTCCCTGACACTTTGGGCAAGTAGTTACTGTGATCATTGATCCAAAGATGCTCTGAGTGCGTTGCTGTATCTGACCGTTTCCACCACACTGGGGACATGTTACAACACGTGAATCAGGCTCAGCGCCGTTTCCACCGCACCTGCTACACTTCTCCGACTTATTGATGCTAAGCTCAACCTCAGCACCGAAAGCAGCCTGCTCAAGAGTGATCTCTATCCTTGTCTCAATATCCCTGCCTCGAGGTGGACCACTACGCCTACGGCTAGTCTGGAAGCCACCCCCGAACATGCCTCCGAATATCCTGCTGAATATGTCATCACCGAAGCCCAAGTCCCTGAATATGCTGCTAAAGTCTGCACCTCTGAAGATATCCTCCTGACTGTAGGCTCCACTTATACCAGCATGACCAAACCTGTCGTACTGGGCTTTCTTCTGGTCATCGCTTAGAACCGCGTAAGCCTCGCTTATCTCTTTGAACTTCTCCTCAGCCTCGGGTTCCTTGTTTCTATCAGGGTGATACTGAAATGCTAGCTTCCTGAATGCTTTCTTGATATCATCCTGTGAGGCGCTCCGCTCTACCCCAAGAACCTCATAGTAGTCTCTTTTATCTGTCAAATGGATCGCCTCTGTCGCATTTTCTCACTGAAACTCGGGTATAAACGTTACCGAACAATGTGTTAAGCCATGTAGTGGGATAATAAAGAGGCTACTGATCAATACCAGCTTTTCGGGGCGTTACAGCGAACAAATGGGTAGAACAGAGTGTTTAATCAGGGAATATCACATAGGTCTGTATGAAGCCTTTTCCATCTGCTCTTCGACTGTTTGCTGTCTGGAACCAAATGCAGTATCCATCCGCGTTGTGGTAAACTGGACCATACAAGCTATCATCATATATGGGTGCCTTCTCAGCTTCCTTAAGCAACCCATAAAACTCGGTCCAGTCCATGACCTGCCTGTACTCCATATTCATCCTGCCCTTGAAGTTCTTCTCATTGATCCACTGACTCCAAGTTTCATAGTCGTCCCAAGATAAGGTTCCGTTTAACTCGTATCCCTTGGTCTCTAGAAACTTTACCTTCTGACTGTATACCTTACCCATAGCCATGAATTGGCTACCAAGGATGGCGGTTATGAATATTAAAACCGTGCCAGTGATGAGCACCATCTTCTCCCGCTTATAGTCTTTCTTCTTAAGGTACACCATATCTAACCCAAACAGGGATAGCTTATTGAAAAAGGGTTAAGGAGCAAAGAAAAAGAATAGAAAACTAGAAGAAGGCTACTGTTTTTTCTCGTCTTCATCCACGACGTGGTAATCAGCGTCCACGGTCTTCTTACCCTGATCCTGCTGTTCACCACTCGGTGGAGGAGTCTGAGGTCCTCCGGCTGCCTGCTGAGCCTCTGCGCTCTGCTTGTAGATTGCTTCGCCTGCTGCCTGAGACACCTTCTGGAGCTCATCCATCTTTTCCTTGATTTCAGCTATGCTTCCATCCTTCACAGCTGTCTTCATTGCCTCTAGGCTGCCCTGAATCTTGCCCTTGATATCAGCGGGGATCTTGTCCCCAAGCTCACCCAGCATCTTCTCGGTGCTATAGATCAAAGTATCTGCCTGATTTCTTGTCTCGGCTTCTTCCCTGACCTGTTTATCCGCTTCTGCGTACTGTTCGGCTTCCCTGACCATGCGGTCTTTGTCGGCGTCGTTCAGCTTGGTGGATGCCTGTATCTTGATGCTCATTTCCTTGCCGGTGCCGAGGTCCTTGGCTGCTACATTCAGCACGCCATCTGCGTTGAT
The DNA here is from genome assembly GCA_964447425.1 of uncultured Candidatus Bathyarchaeia archaeon. GTDB lineage: Archaea > Thermoproteota > Bathyarchaeia > TCS64 > TCS64 > RBG-16-57-9. The sequence continues at coordinate 824 of CAYUTB010000121.1, read as the reverse complement.
GTCAAAGGTTACCTCGATCTGCGGAACACCTCTTGGTGACGGTGGGATTCCCTCAAGGTTGAAGCTACCTAGGCTGATGTTGTCCTTTGCCATGGCTCGCTCTCCCTGAAGCACGTGGATGGTTACTGCTGTCTGCATATCGGCGGCTGTGCTGAATATCTTTGTCTGCTTTGTTGGGATCGTGGTGTTTCTGTCGATGATCTTCGTCATGACGCTGCCCAGCGTCTCAACTCCAAGACTCAGAGGTGTAACGTCTAACAGGACGATATCATCGATCTCCCCCGCCAACACGGCTCCCTGAATGCTCGCACCGACCGCAACACACTCCATGGGGTCTACCCCACGCTCCATCTTCTTACCCACAAGATCCTCGACTGTCTTCTGGACAAACGGCATCTTTGTCATACCTCCGAACAGGATCAGTTTATCGATCTTGTCAAGGGTCAGCCCCGCGTCCTGAATGGTTCGCCTGATGGGCTCCTTGATGCGCTCAACGATGGGTCCCGCGATCTGCTCCAGTCTAGCCCTCGTTAATGTGATGTGAAGATTCTGGGCTCCACCTGCGTTCATCGCGATATATGGTAAGTCAATATCAGTTGTAAAGAGGTTACTCAACTCGATCTTCGCCTTCTCGGCGCCCTCTTTGAGCCTAGCCATTGCTTTCATATCCTTTGAGAGGTCGATTCCACTCTCACGTTTGAACTCAGCAACAAGATAATCCATTATCGCTTTGTCAACATCGGCTCCACCCGTCTGGGTGTCACCGCTTGTAGCCAGTACCTCAAAGACGCCTCCACCGAAGTCCATGATTGTCGTATCATTTG
>CAYUTB010000120.1:0-6969 GCA_964447425.1 uncultured Candidatus Bathyarchaeia archaeon | reverse complement strand
AGACCCTCTTTCTCGAAACCCATTTTCTCGTAGACATGGATGGCGCGCTCATTATGAGACACAACGCTGAGGTCTACCTTCTTCAACCCATGTTCCTTAGCGATATCCAGCATATACTGGGTCAGAATCTTACCCAGCCCCTTATCTTGATAATCGTCACTGATGGAGATACCGAATTCAGCGCGGTGCTTGAATATCTCCTGCTGCTGGAAAGCCAATGAGGCGGATGTAATCATCTTGGTTCCTTTTTCTGTCTCTACGAAGCCTAGGATTGGAAGAGCCTTGTCGTAATTGATGTCTTTGAACCATCCCTCAACCCGCTCTCTCGTGAAAGGCATGGGTAAAAACTCCAACGTCGCGTCAGAGAAGGAGCAGAACATCTCCCAAGTGAGCTCAAGGTCAGACTCAATCTCTGGACGCAACGTAACCTCAGTGCCATCACTGAGCTTCACTGTTTTTGGTTTCATCCAAAAAGGTTCATAGTTCATAAAAAGAAAATAGATTAATAGGTATTTATTTGAGGCGTTTTTCCTCAAACTCTGCCTTTATCTCAGCCAAGAGCTCGGGGTCTGTCAGTATCATTACAGTCGCCAACGCCATGGATTTAATGCCAACCATTAGTCCATCATCACCGCCGGGAGTCATAGTACGCTCAGCGAACTGGACACTGTGCATGGGAATCTCATCCCGTGTTATGCCAATCATGGGGTGAATACCGGGAACCACATGGGTAACATCGGCGAAATCTGTGCTCCCACCCGGAGGCTGAATAGCTACCTTAATGGGGTCCTGATACTGGTGGCCAAGCTCGTCCCAGATATCAGTGAACAATTTCTCCAGTCGCCCATTGAGGATGTTGGACTTCAACCCAGTTGAAGTGGTAAACGTAACCTCACAACCAGTAGCAATCGCAGCGCCTCTGGCGCTGTTCTTAACCATCTCGATCAAGGTCGGGATATATGTATCGTCGCTGCTTCTCACACCGAATCGTAAAACTGCTCGGTCAGGTATTATGTTGGACGCCAACCCACCCTCAGTGATTATGCCGTGGACCACAGCGTTCGCGTCTCTTCTGAGCTGCTGTCTATTTGCGTGAATAGCCATGTAGGTTATCATGGCTGCGTTCAACGCGTTCGCCCCGTTATGGGCGTCAGCGGCTGCGTGAGCGGTCTTTCCCTTAAACTCGATTCCTACCCCGGAGACTGCGAGGAAGTTACCTGACGCCTGACTGATACCAGTCATTGGGTGAATCATATAGCTAACATCAACCCTATCGAAGACGCCAGCGTTTGCCATTTTTACCTTTGAGCCACCATAAGGACCATTTCCCTCCTCTGCAGGGGTTCCGATCACCCAGAGCTCACCCGGCAGTTCATTCATAATTTTACTGACGGCTATTCCCGCGCCTATGCCTGCTGTTCCGATAATGTTGTGCCCACACCCATGTCCTACACCGGGCAATGCATCATACTCTGCAAGAATAGCGATAGTTGGACCGGGTTTAACCCCCTTATAGACCGCCTTGAAGGCAGTATGCATACCAAAGAATGGGTACTCGACCTCAAAGCCGTGTTTCCTAAGAGAATCCACGAGCTGTCGGCTCGATTTCTCTTCCTCGCTACCCAGCTCAGGGTTTGCACCGATCTTATCTTTTAGTATTTTTAATTCGGGAAAAACCTTCTCCGACTCTTCCTTGACTCTGTTCTTCAGGGCTTTATTATCAACCATGTCTTCTAAATATTGTTTTTTTCCGGATAAGGTTATTCATTCTGCTCTGCTGGTAGCTCTGGCTCCACAGGTTTGAAGGATATCTTTCCCTCGAATAGTATTGGCCCAAGTAGGGCACCGAATAAAACCGTTATCAGAACCGTTGGTACGATGAGAGAGGCGAATATCGTGGGGTCACTAAAGTACTGAGACCCATCTACTAACATAGGTAGTTGGGCTAATACAATGGCGGTTAAACCATTACTGAAGTCCAGTCTGCTCACTTTGATTTCCACGTCAGTTAATGGAGTGAATTTATTAGTTAAATAGACAGCCACGAATCGAATTAACCCAAGAGAGAAGGCTATTCCAAAGCCGAATGCAAAGTAACCCAGATTCAGATTCATCTGCAGTCCAACGTAGAGGAAGAGAAAGGACTTGATTAGGAATGTAATCTCCTCATGAAAGCCTCTTAATCTACGTCTCTCGACCCGAACATTCTCCTTTAGACCTAAACGTTTGGCAAAAAGAGGATAGTTCGTCATGGTTATACCAAACACTAGGGCTGCGAGGGCGCCTGCACCGGGTCCACCCATCTGCTCTGCAAGAATGTAGCTGAAGAAGAGGACAGCGATTGTCATTATGTAGTTGAATGGCCTGTTTCTCGCCAGATCCAGTATCAAAACCCAGATAACTCCAACTGCGAAGCCGATCAAGGACGCCATGGTAAAGACAAATACGATGTCTTTGATTCCCTCGCTCAATGGAACCTCGGGCATCTGTATGAGCCGTATGAGGGTCATAGAGGTTACGATGCTGATGCTGTCAGTTACTATAGACTCAAGGACTAGGAAGAGTCTGCATTGGCCAGCGTCATTATTGTTTAAATTTATACAGCCAAGTAGACTGAGAACCGTTGACGTGCTTGTTCCACCAATCATGGCGCCCAATAAGAGTCCCTCAGTAAGTGTGAATAAACCGGGCAGAAGATAGTAGAGCCCATACCCGACTATAAAAATGGTTAAAACGAAGGTAATCACTCCAAGATAGCCGCTCTTTTCCATGCTCTCTCTGAAGGTTTTCAGATCCATGTTGAGCCCTGCCTCAAACATCAATAGATTTAGCGCTATGAGGACCAGCATCGGTGTTAGACTGGACATGGTTGAGACGTCAATAACCCCAGTTATTGGGCCAAGCAGAGCCCCGAAGGCGATTAACCAAAAGATATCAGGAATATGGGTCTTGGTGTATAATATTCCTCCAACGTAGGCGAGGAACAGGGTTAAGCTGATGAGAATGACTATGATGTTTGCGTCCACAAATACACACTCTAGTTTATAGGGCGTCGATGTCGTATTTTCGTGTATTAGGGGTTTAAAGTTATTGGGACATTAGTTTCAAATATTCTAATTTTAGTTAACATATGCTAATTATCATGGTTTCTGGTTTGATACGCAGATATGAAAATACCCACAAGAGTAATCACCCCACCGATAACAGTGAGACGATTGGGTATCTCACCTAAAAGCAGGTAAGCTAAGAAGCTAGCGCCAATCGGCTCACCTAGAAGACTCAGACTGACCACTGGGGCCGAGAGATACCTCAGAACCCAGTTGTATAATGTATGACCAAAAATCATCGGTATCAACGCGATAAGAAAGAAGAGAACATAAGTCATGGAAGAAAACCCAGTCAAAGGAGTATCTGTGAATATACTCATAGCGATTAAAAACACAGCAGCAGCGGAATATACAGGCGTCACATAAGTAGTCAAATCAAGGCTTTTCCTGTAGACTCGCCCTCCCAGAATGTAGAGGCCCAGCATAATGCCGCCGATCAGCGCCAAGAGATCTCCAGTAAGATTGGAGGACCCTGTGCCTGCGTCACCTAATGCGATTATCGATATCCCGATGAAGCTAATAATGATCCCCGCCAATGTTCGTATCGTTAGCTTGTCTTTGAGGAAAAAGTGGCTGATTAATGCCACAAATATGGGGTCAATATGAACGAAGATAACACTGCTCGCTACACTGGTTAAGGATAGGCTCGTGATCCATGAGGCAAAATGAATAGCGAGAACCAGCCCTATTGCAAACAAGCCGAGTATCTGTTTTTTACCCTGTTTTCTGAGTTTTTCTATACCATTATTGCGTATGAAGAAGGGTGCCAACATCGCCACACTTAGTATCATCCTGTATGATGCGATTGCCAATGGTGGCGCATCGGTCCATCGTATCAGTATACTGGCAGTGCTTACCGCTAGTATGCTGATTAGCAGTGCTATGTTGGGTGATAGTTTTGGGGTCTCGCCCATGGAGTTTTATCAGTTCTATGTTGTATAAAATAATGGGTATATCCTTTGTTTATCAAAGATATCCAAGGAAAAAGCCCAACGTATCCAAGAAGGAACGAGACATAAACGGATTGAATTTCTTGGTTTTTAATGAAAATTATGTGAGGAGGATTGCCTAGTTTTTCATGAAAGAAGGTGATAGGTATAGGATGAGGTTGATCACATAATAGGATCTATTGAAACCTGATTGGTCCGAGTATTAGTGTAGGGCAAAATAGCCTCTAGTCCAAAGTTGTAATAATTTACGAGCCCTTTGTCTGATTCATACACCACGACAAAGTCTTCAGACACGCCATAAGGGATTCCGTACATCTTTATCTCGATATCATGTTTTTTGGCGATTTTTTCCACGTCTTTCATAACGGTATGGATTTCATCTAATGGTTTTTTATTGAACTCTGATTTGAGGTTCCCATACGCTATGAAACCGTATTTCATACTGAAATAGGGCAACATTCATAATTATATATGCATCGATATAATGAAACTTAATCCATTATTTACAATACAAATAGTAATACTTGACAAATAAATTCCTTCATAATGGGCGTTATTTTTTACAATTTGCATATCAGCGGGTAGGAAACGATAAACCAGTGTTTTGATAAACTCATCTTGATTGATATGCCAATATATGAGGTGGAGTCATGGAAGGTAAAACCCGGGAGGGAGGAGACACATGAGAAAGCGCTCAGAAACTGGATGGCATGGGTCAAGTCACATAGGGAACTGTTCCCCGAGTGGAAGAGCCTGAGGTATATTACCAAGTATATCGCAGGGGAGGAAACAGAGCGCCACGTAATGATATGGGAATATGATAGCCTAGCTGCTTTTGAGGAATACAAGGCGCGCAGGAAGGACTATGAGGGACCATATGCGGATTACAAGAAGGTTGATCCTTACTATATGGATGTCTTTGACCATACCAGTATGAAGGTCGAGGTATGGAAGCCACAGGACCGTGACCTCTGGATAGAGTAAAAGAGCTTACCAGACCGTCTATCCGCCATTTTTTCACCGTTACCACGCCGCTTTTTGTCATTGATCTAATCTTGATCTGGGCTGTTCTGGGGCTGGTTTTCAGCTTGGAGTCTCATCTATTGTTGTGATGGATCATGACCCCTCCCCCCAGTATTTTTTTGTGATTACAATTTGTTAGTAAATATTATAACCTCGCAAGATATCGTTAGCGATATGAGTGATTTTGGTTCTGAAGACGCTCCAAAAAAAGGAATTCTCAATGAATTCAGCTTCATAAAAGGAAACTTTCTAATCATCCTCACTGGATGGCTCATCGTAGACTTCGCCCGAGAAATGGCATTCACATTCTACCCACTCTATGTAACAGAACTTGGTGGAACCGCGACAATCCTCGGAATAATAAGCTCAATAGCAGTATTAACCGATGCACTTGTCAAGATTCCCGGAGGACACCTCGCTGACAAGTATCGACGAAAGAGACTCATAATCATCATGACGCTTCTAGCCTCTGCGTTTTATCTCATCTATGCGTTCGCTCCCTCTTGGCATTACATTCTTCTGGGTGCGGTTCTCACCAGTTTCTGTTGGATATATTCTCCGGGTTTTGAGAGCATCGTGATGGAGTCTCTTCCCGAGGATAAGCGTGGAACGGGTTACAGCCTCATCAACCTCATCACAAAAGTATCTACTACGCCTTCCCCCCTAATAGCGGGCTACCTCTTCACTCGCTATGGCGTAATCGGTACCTCAAGAATTGGATTTATCTTGGTCTCAGTTGCTTTCCTCGTGGCTTCACTCTTGAGGTGGAGGCTCCATGAGGAAACGGATAAACCTGAAGTAACCACAAAGGATGTTTTGGCGAGTTTAAGCAGCGCTAAAGGATTCACTGAAGGCATAGGTGTGTGGAGGGAGGTTCCTAGGACCCTGACTGCCCTTCTCTCAGTGGAGCTGCTTTTCCTCGTCCCCAATATAATGTTCAACACCATCATGACCCTCTATATCGTGAATGATCTGGGAATCACTGAGGTTCAATTCAGCCAACTGGGTGCCATCATAGGAGTAGCCATGATAATATTCGCTATCCCCATGGGTAAGATCATAGACAGATTTGGGCGAGTAAGACCCCTGCTCTTTGGGTATGCATTGACCGCGGCAGCGGTCCCTCTGTTGCTGGAAGCTACGTTCACACGGTTGATCTTCGCGACCCCAATTATTGGTCTGATAAACATCATTTTCTACACTGCCACTCAGGCTCTCTGGGCAGATCTAATACCCGAGGATAAGAGAGGTCGAGTCATGGGGAGCAAGAGCTTCTTCAGCCTCATAGCGGTCTCCGGTGGCAGCATACTGGGAGGGTTGATCTATGATAATATCAGCCATACATTGCCCATCTACATATTCTGGGCTGTAAACATTCCATGCTTCATACTCACATGGCTATACATCAAAGAACCCCAAAAGAACCTAGAAGAAATAATGCAATAGTAGGTCTATTCTACCTCTTTTAATCAGAACCATGCCGCTGTGCCTCATAATATCCTTTATCTTTGCCCTCTGATCTGGGAGATAGCAGTGGATCTCACAGTTTTTACACGTTGGCTTGGGGTCCTGTGGACAGACTTCACGTCTCCAAGTAGAATAGCGCAGGGTTTCATGGCACTCGACACAGAGCTTGATGCCGTTTTCATCGATTTTTTCTAGGTCTTTATGTTTTGTGCTGCAGTAGATCTGGATAAAGTCTCTGAGAACCTGAATATCTTTATCGACCTTTGAAACCATATCCAATCAGCATAATCACCATATTTTAACCTAATCACATCAGAAAAACGCCAAAATAAAATCCAGTCATCTTGTAGTATCGATAAAAACATACATAAAATTAATAACAGAGCTTGTTGAATATCGCATGAATACCTAGATCTTAGTAA
>CAYUTB010000119.1:0-7040 GCA_964447425.1 uncultured Candidatus Bathyarchaeia archaeon | reverse complement strand
TTCCAGAAAATGATTTTAATAAATTTTTCAAAATATTACTGAAAAGCGTATTTTACTTTAAATTGTTCTTTTTTAATGGCTTGAAAAAAATATTATTTTTATCCCAATCTTTATAATATGTGCTTATTATATATTGTTTGATTTTGTATTTCAACCCATATATGATGGGTTAATGTTCAAAATATTCAGTTTAGTGATAAAATGGAAGCGAGTGATATTAGAGTAGTAATTGATGCGGTGTGCATAGATGGTACTCTAGGATCGAATCAGGTATGGAGAACATACAGCGATGATACTGGCTTTCAGGCGTCTATGAAGTGGAATTACTCGTCCTTAGATTTTAACAAGAATTGTGAAACTGATACTCAAATAAAAGAAAGGGTGCCGGAGGTGAAATAAGATACCAACACACGGCTCACTTACAAAAGCAGGGAAGGTTAGGGCGCAGACGCCCAAGATAGAAAAATCCAATATGACAAAGAGACCGGGCCCCAGGAGGAGGAACAGTCGCAATTATCATAGCAGGATAGTGTACCAACCCGTCGATAAACAGTTCCGAAGAAGAAGAAGATAGCCATAATATTATTATTGGTTATGTTCGCGTCTAGGATAATGAGAGTAAGGGGTCCATTACTACTACCAATTTTCCCCCTTTTGATTACACTCGTGTACCTAATACGGGGCGTAATGAGACAAGTTAGTTGATTGAAAATATCAGTGGTTTATTTCAGAGGGCGTGGCGAACAGGGGCTCCCCGTTATGATCTCTAACTTGAAGTACAGTGTTCACTTCATGTTATTCACTTAGCATGTAAGATGTTGTTAAATTATGATTTGATCTAAATACCTGTATGATTAAGGCTGTAATCTTTGATTATGGGGGCACATTGGCTAAAACCAACACGCCATGGAACATTGTCTCGGAGCGGATCGCAGCAAGACTGGAACTCGATGACATACATGTTGAACCAGTGGAGCTTGAGAAAGCAATCAAGGAGACCATCAGTTACAGGGCTGAGCAGCACAGGCTTGGTTTGGAGCTGGACTCCTACCAGTTCTTCAACCACGCCCTAGGCAACCTAGGGCAAACAGCGACAGTTGAGATCACTGATGAGCTTGAGCGCTACGTCTACGAGGAGACAACCACGGAATTCGCCGAGGGACTCGATGAGCTATTAAACGAGTTATCCAACGACTACAAAATCGCGCTCCTATCAAACTCGTGGCTGGAAGCCCCAAGGCAGACCCTCAGAGACCACGGCTATGGAAGATGGTTTGATGTCCTGCTCTGCAGCTTCGACATAGGCATACCCAAGCCCGACCCGAGGATATTCAGGCACATATTGGACCTGTTGATGGTTGAGCCATCCGAGGCGGTGATGGTGGGGGACAGCTTGAAGGCTGACGTTGAGGGAGCCATCGGCGCGGGGCTGCACGCGGTGCTGATAGGCGACGATTCACCTGAGTGGATTGGACCAAGGATAAGCGAAGTCAAGGCGCTCCCCGTGGTCTTGCGGGAGATGAATGTGTAGAATACTGATACATACATACTGTTTTGTCCGTTACCAATCGGTAAATCCAAAGGGATTCAAAGTGTACACAAACGAGGCAGTCGAGGTAATCAGTTATGAGACAGACGTATTAGGGGTCGAGGATGATCTTGACAGGAGAAGCGAAGTTTTTAAGGCGCTGGCTGACCCCAACCGCCTCAAGCTCATCTACCTGTTAATGGATGGCGAAAAATGCGTATCCGAGCTACTACCTTTCTTCAAGATACTGCAACCCACAGTAAGCGTACATCTATTACTTTTGCAGGATACCGGGTTGCTCAGCGTACGCCGGGACGGGAGAAAACGCTACTACAGTCTGGCGGATGAGAGAATATTATTACTGATTGACGGGTTCTGCGAAAGAATCTGGAACATGAAAACAGAGTAATCTAACTCAAAACCATTTTCTCAATCTGTAAATCACTGAATTCTTGATCACGTCCAATGACTAATGTAGACCCAGTCTGAATAGCCGTAGCAGCTGCATATGCATCGGCGAGGCTCATTCTGTGTTGACTTTTAATCTTTGCCGCTGTTTTCCAGAGCTCGTCATCCTTCACAGGTATGAAATGCACGCCATAGTGACCCAGAAAACCTATCTTTGCTTCAACTTGTGAGGGGTCTATTCTATGAAGAATATAGTAAATCTCAGATAAATTCACGAGGTTAACGTATCCTTTTAGTTCCCCACAGTATATTTTCTTTAACAACTCTATAACTTTCGATGCGGAAGACTCTCCGATGAAGTAAGCGATGAGTGGTTCAGAGTCGAAAACGAGGCTCATTACTGTAACCTCAATTTCTTTTCCTTGATATCTTCTAGTTCTTTTTCCTCGTCAAGAATGGTCCAGATTGATTTTTCACCATATTTCTCTATGAATGCTTTTCTAAGCGAGCCAAATTCTTTCTCAGGAGTAGGGAGAGGCTTGAATAGTAGTCCTTCCGGGGTCTCTGTTATGCTGGCTTTATTTGTGAAGCCATATTTTTCTCTGAGTTCTTTGGGTATAGTAGCTTGACCCTTACTAGTAATACTAACAACCTGAGTCATACCAATTCTATTGGTATTACTAATTTTGTCGGTAATAACTGTTACTGAATATAAAAGAGGTTAGAAGACGGGTCCACCGTCTTTCTCTAGGAGCCTCGCCCAGTTCTCGTTTACCCAGGTCTGGATCTCATTCACCTCATCGTCTGTGATGTGGCGGAACCTTCCCTGGCTTTTTAGAACATCCTTCACAGGCTTCAACTCCTTGGGTTTGACGCTCAGCTTCAGAGTGCCCTCCACGACCTCGTAGAGTGGCCACAATCCGCTCAGGACCATATCCTTGGCGATCTTGACGCTGTACCGGGGGTCATAGTTCCAACCCGTTGGGCATGGGGCAGATACCTGTATGAACCTGAATCCCTTTACCGGCTTGGCGTAGCTCAGCTTTCCTATGAAATCCTCGGGGTACGCTACACTCGCAGTAGCGGTGTATGGCACCCTGTGCATGGCTACTAGCAGTGGTAGAGGTTTCTTCTGCTCTGCTTTTCCTCGGCTGAACTCACCGATGGGTGTGGTGGTGGTCGCCGCGTACTTTGTGGTTGCGCTGCTCCTCTGGCCACCCGTGTTCATGTATGCCTCGTTGTCGTAGCAGACCCAGAGCATATCCTCGCCACGCTCAGCAGCAGCGGACAAGCCCTGGAAACCGATGTCGGTGGTTCCACCGTCACCGATGATGCCCGTGACCCGGATATCGTCGCGCTCAAGCCTGTTGAAGGCTCTTGCGAAGCCGGTCATCATGGCGCCTGCGCCCTCGAAGACTTCTCCGTAGAAGACTGGTTGGGTGATGTTGCCGAATGCTGGTCCACAGCAGGCGACCTCCTGTCTGACCATGTCTTTTCCGATTATCTTGGAGACGATCCGGGCTACGATGCTTCCTGCGCAGCCTTGGCATGCGCTGTTGGCTGGTGTGATGAATTCCTGTTCGTCTAGTTTGCTTAGTGGTACTGGTTTACTCATCTCTTTTTCCTCCTACGCCCACTCCACCATTGGTGATACCTTCTCGCCCTTGGCGGCTTTTAGGGTCTTCTCAGCCATCCGTTTCAGGTCCTCGACTCTGACTTCTTTGCCTCTCATTCCGGCGTGGAAGTTGATGAGAGCCGGTCTCTCGTCTAAATCGTAGAGGCTGTGTCTGATCTCCGTGAAGGTGATTCCACCCATTGTGCCAGTGGAGACGTTTCGGTCGATGACGCCCATGGCTTTGGCGTATCCCGCGATGCGCTGGAACTCTTCCTCTGGGAAGGGTTTGAAGCTCTTTATGGCTACCAAGCCTACTCGTTTTCCGTCTCGTTGCATCTGGTCGATGGCTGTCTTGGCTGTTGATGCGATGGTGCCCATGGCGACGAGCACAGCGTCCACGTTTTCACACTTGTACTCCTCAACCAATCCGTTACCATAGCTCCTGCCGAACCATTTCTCGAACTCGGCGTTTACCTCCTTGATGACGGTCTTGGCGTTCATGGCTGCCTCCTGCTGGTCAGCCCAAACCTTCTGTGGGTCCACGAAAGGGTTCCACATCTGGCTCATCAGGGCGCGTGCCTCAGCGGCTTCCTCTGGGAACATGGGGTAAGGTCGCTTGTATGGTGGGAGGAATGCATCTACCTCTTCCTGTGCCGGGATCTCGACGGGCTCAGATGTGTAGCTGAGGATGTATCCGTCTCCAGCGAAGATCAGGGGCAGTCTTACCCTCGGGTCTTCTGCGATCTTGAAGCTCATGATGCCTGTGTCCAGCAGCTCTTGGCTGTTCTGGGCTTCCAGCATGAGCCAACCAGTGTCTCGCTGGCTCATGGTGTCCATCTGGTCGGGCTGCATGCCCTTTGTTGACCTGTGGACCACCGCCATGACTAGGGGCAGACGCGCCCAGCTTGTCATGTGCATTGGGTGATGCATGTAGAGCAGACCGGGTCCGCTTGTGGCTGTGAAGCTGCGGACCGTTGTGCTGGCTGTGATTGCGGATGCCTGACAGCTCAGTTCGCCCTCCATCGTGACGTAGTCTGCGTCGATCTCGCCGTTTGCGATCATGTCGGCTAGGTACTGGACGATGGTTGTCTGGGGGGTGATGGGGAAGGCGCTGACATACCTGACCCGCGCTAGCTTTGCCGCGTATGCTACTGCCTTGTTTCCAACCATTACTTCGAATTTCTTTGCCATAGTATTTCCTCCTAGATGGTCTCCTGCACGAAGTCAATCGCCTTTACCGGGCACTCCTCGACGCAGATACCGCATCCCTTGCAGTAACCGTGGTCGATGTCTGCCTTGCCATCAACCATGCTGATGGCTACCTCTGGGCAGAGTATGTAGCAGCGCTTGCAGCCGATGCATTTCTCTTTGTCGAGAATGGGGGTGAATACCCTCCAGCTGGATACATCGCGCTCACCGCGTTTGAGCTCAACCTTCTGTGGGGGCAGATCACTCACATCCACAGGCGCATTGGTATGTTCGTATGCCTTACGCACGGCGTTGATGTTCATCTCGGCGATCCTTCCACCCCACTGCTCAGATATCGCCTTCTCGATGTTCGCGAGGCTCACTGCGCCGGTTATCTTGGCGAATGCGCCTAGGATAGCCGTGTTTGTGATTGGACGACCGATCGTGTCGAGGGCGATGTTGGTTGCATCAACTGTGGCTACCTTGAAGTCGCCGCCGAGGCCTGTCTCGCGTCCACCTTTGGGGTGGTTGATGAGTACGATGCCGCCTTTTTTCAGTCCTTCAGTGACTGGGACGCTCTTACCTAGTAGAGGGTCAAGGACGATCACCATATCCGGCTCGTGGACGAGGTCGCGTTCGTTTATGCGTTCCTCGCCTATCCTGAGGAAGCTGACGACTGGTGCGCCTCGCCTCTCGGTGCCGTACATGGGTATTCCCTGTGTGAATTTTCCCTCATAGTATAGGGCAGTGGCTAGGATTCGTGTGCCTGTGACGGCTCCTTGTCCACCTCTGCCGTGGAATCTAATTTCCATCATGTTGGGTTACACCTATTGAAACAGTGATAGGAGGATTTCTCTACGTTATATGCTTTAGCCATAGGTGTTTTTCTAGTAAAATCAGTAATTATCAATCCTCAATTATTTAGAGGTGAAGACATCTACTCTGTATTATGATGTTTAAACACGGCTCCAAGCTGGATGAAATTGTATCTAAGAGCATGGAGAAAGCAAAGGCACCCGGTGTAAGCCTCGCCCTCATCAAGGATGGTGAGATCGTCTACAAGAAAGGCTATGGCGCTAGGTGTCTTGAGGAGAGCCAGCCAGCGTCCCCAGACACACTGTATGGCATTGGTAGCTGCACCAAGTCCTTCATCTGCCTCGCCACCATGATGCAGGTGCAGGAAGGCAAGATAACCGTCGATACGCCAATCAGGGATCATCTTCCAGTAGAAGTTGGGCTCAGCGACTCGCCTATCACAGTGAAGAGTCTCATGAGCCACAGCTCAGGGTTTCCCAGCCTAGGCATGGCTGATGTCTTGATCGCAAAGATGAGTCTCGGGGGGCACCCCATACCCATGACCAGTGAAGACGACTTCTACAGCTTCCTGAACCACGCAGGGGATAGGTTGGACGCGAAGCCCATGGAGAAGTACTACTATCTGAACGCTGGCTATACTTTGCTTGGCTTGTTGCTTGAGAAGCTGACGGGTGAATCCCTTGAGGATTATCTGCGGAAGCGGATATGGATGCCTCTCGGCATGAACCGCACAACACTGCTGAGAGAGAGGTTTAACAGTGAACCTGATCGGATGACCGCCTACTGGAAGGATACTGATGGGAAAGTATCCAAGTCGGTTCACCCATTCCATGAACTCATCTACGCACCGGGTGGAATCCTCAGCAGCGTAGTGGAGTCCTGTAGCTACATAGACATGTACATGGATAACAAGGCTCAGCTCATCGATGATGAGCTACTAGCCGAGATGGTGATGATACGTGCCCCACGTCCTAGAAACGTATTCGGGCAGGGAGGCTACGGCTACGGTTGGGGGGTAATGGAGTTCAACGGCGAGACTATGATAACCCACACAGGAAGTACAGGGGTCTCTGGGGCAAACTATCTCTTTGTGCCTGAGAGAAACATCGGCGTAGCCTATCTCACAAATATGGGGTACTGGGGCAACACTGTGCCTCACGCAGCAGCGGCTTTACTGCTTGACATGAACCCGGAAGAAGACCTTCCTTACCTCAAGAAGCAGATGTTCTACGAGAAGCTATCCGGCGCATACAGCAGCTACAGGGACATCAACAGGGTGGAGATAAAGCCACAGGGAGGCGTCTTGATGGCTACCCAGAAGAACATGTGGGGGACCATATCGGCGCCCCTGATCCCAGCCTCAGATGACCCAGGGGAGACAGAGTTCAATATCTATGGCGGCGAGTATGGTCCCATGAAGGTCTGGTTTGAGCACGACGATGACGAGTACAGGTTCTACTATGAGCGCTGGGTCTTCAAAAAGAC
>CAYUTB010000118.1:0-7156 GCA_964447425.1 uncultured Candidatus Bathyarchaeia archaeon | reverse complement strand
CATCAGAGCGCCCAGATCGTGGAGGGTCTCGGCATCACTACCCCGGCTTGGGGTCCGCCCACCATGACTGCGTTCATTGTTTTCCTTCTCAACTACTTCAACCCGGTTAGCTGTGCGACACAGATAGCGTATATCGGTGGTACCTTGGGTACATTAATCGGCGCAGATTTATTGAACCTGAAAAAAGTTGCTGGAGTTGGACCCGTGGTAAGCATCGGTGGGGCAGGTACCTTTGACGGCGTCTACCTCACCGGGCTTATGTCGGTCTTGATCCTCTTACTCCTCAAATAAATGGGGTTTAGGCGATCAGGTTACCAGCGTCTTTGGTCTGGTCCCAGAAGATGGTGGCTTTCTGGTAGCTGCTGGACTTGACCTTGTTGAAGGCCTGTTTGAAGTGCTCCATGGTTATCTGGAGTTCTTCCTTATGCACAATCGCCTCCTTTGGGTCAACGTATTTCTGGAGGTGCTCATGAATGGCTGTCTGGCTCGCCGCCTGACAGGTCGCGGCGATATCCGCTCCACTGTAGCCCTCCATCAGCTCAGCTAACTTATCCTTGTCCACGTCCTCTGCGAGTGGCTTGCCCCGTGTATGAATCTCTAGGATTGCCTCTCTCGCCTCCTTGTCTGGGTTGGGTATGTAGAGTATCCTGTCGATTCTGCCGGGTCTCATGAGCGCTGGGTCAACCATGTCTGGGCGGTTTGTTGCCGCGATAACCACTACATCCTTCAAGGCGTCCAAGCCGTCCAGCTCTGTGAGTATCTGGCTCACCACACGCTCCGTGACGTTACTGCCGCTGTCTCTTCCTCTCGGGGGTACGATGCTATCGATCTCGTCGAAGAAGATGATGCATGGAGCCGCCTGTCTGGCCTTCCTGAAGACCTCTCTGATGCCTCGCTCGGATTCACCCACCCATTTGCTTATGAGCTCGGGTCCCTTGACGCTGATGAAGTTGACCTCGGACTCGGTGGCGACGGCTTTCGCGATGAGGGTCTTGCCCGTGCCGGGTGGGCCGTAGATCATTATGCCTTTCGGGGGCTTTACGCCCGAGTACTCGAATATTTCCCCATATTTGAGGGGCCACTCGATGGCTTCCTTTAGCTCCTGCTTGATCTCCTCCATGCCTCCTACGTCCTCCCAGTGGACGTTGGGGGATTCGACTAGGACCTCACGCATGGTGCTTGGAGGTACCTCTCTTAGGCTGTTCTCGAAGTCATTCATGGTGACGTTAATCTTGTCCAGTAGCTCGGCTGGTATGCTCTGTTCATCTAGGTTGATCTCAGGCAGTATGCGTCTCAGTGCACCCATGGCTGCCTCTTTGACCAGCGCCTCCAGGTCCGCGCCTACGAAGCCGTGGGTTCTTGAGGCTATGTTCTCTAGGTCTACGTTGTCGGTGAGTGGCATTCCTCGTGTGTGTATGTGTAGTATCTGTAGCCTGCCTTTTCTGTCGGGTAACCCGATCTCGATCTCTCTGTCGAATCTTCCGGGTCTTCTGAGTGCTGGGTCGATGGCGTTTGGCCTGTTGGTTGCGCCTATTACTACTAGTTGTCCTCTGCTCTCAAGGCCATCCATGATGGTTAGTAGCTGTGAGACGATTCGTTTCTCTACGTCTCCGCTGACTTCTTCACGTTTGGGGGCGATGCTGTCGATCTCGTCTATGAAGATGATGCTGGGGGCGTTCTCCTCGGCTTCCTTGAATATCTCCCTGAGACGTTCCTCTGATTCACCGTAGAACTTGCTCATGATCTCGGGTCCGCCGATGTGGTAGAAGTTGGCGTTTGTCTCGTTAGCCACTGCTTTCGCTAGCAGCGTCTTGCCTGTACCCGGTGGACCGTGTAGCAGCACTCCCTGAGGCGCCTCTACGCCCAGTCGCTCAAAAAGCTCGGGGTGCTTGAGGGGCAACTCGATCATCTCACGGACCTTGGCTATCTCTCGGTCTAGTCCACCGATATCCTCGTATGTGATTTTTGGTATGTTACCTGTTGTTTGTTTTGGCGCCTTGTCTGTGAACTGTATCTGGGTGCCTCTGTTTACGATCACGGCGTCTGCTCTGGGCTCTACCTTTGTGATGATGAGGTCTACTCTTCTGCCCATGATGTTGATGGTGATGCTGCTTCCCTGTGTTATTACCCTGCCCTCAAGCAACTGAGCTAGGTAACCCTCCGCTCCAACTATGCGAAGGGGCTCAGTTGGATACAGTGTGATGCCTGTAGCTTGTTTCGCCTCAACTTTGCGGACCTTTACTCGCTCATCGATGCCTACACCGGTGTTGCTTCTGATGTAGCCGTCGATCCCGATCAAGCCCTTGCCGTATTCTAGGGTCTGGGCTGGCCACACCTTGGCGTATGCCTTGCTCTTTCCCGTGATCTCTACAACGTCTCCGCTTTGCCATCCCTGCTCCTTGATGACCTTGGGGTCTATGACGGCTATTCCCCTGCCGACCAGGTTTTGCGGTGCTTCCGCTACTCTAAGTGTTATGTCTTCCATTTCTTTTTCCTCTCTTGATTAATACAGAAAAACTGGGTTTAGTTGACGTGTATGTCTACGCCTTCACGCTTTGGGGCTTCTATGAGCTTCAGTGTGATGTCCAGTACGCCGTTCTTGTAGGTTGCACGAGTTGATTTTGGGTCCACCCGTGCGTTGATGGGTATCTCGGTGTCGAGGTGTCTGGCTTCATTGTCCGCTGTTAGTCGCAGCGTTTTCTCTGTTCCTGTTATATGTATTGATTCCTTTGTGAATCCAGGCATTTCAACGATGACTCTTACCTGTTTATTCTCGGCGTCGATGTCTATCTGTGATAGTGGCTCCGGTGTCTCGGGTATGTATGGTTGTGGTGTGAATGGCTGCGGTGCCTCTGGTAGCCCTGTTCCCCATTCCCGTATGACTGGTTTTCCATCTGGTCCCGTTGTCATGCTGTAGCCGTAGCTCCAGGATTGGACGTTGGGGCTGTCTGGGGTTAGGTTGTCGAAACCTAGCTGTCTGAGCATTCTTTCAAACAGTCTGTTTATGTCTTCGTCTCTTATTGATGCCATTTTTGTTCTATGTGGGTTCTGATACACGCCAATTAATAAAGATTATGTCAAAATGTCAGATATATGACATGTTTTGTATTTGTATAACAAAGAAACCCGGATTCGAGGAAATTCTAACCACATGTCATAAATTTTTATACTGCGCTGAAATAGACACATACGATGTCAAGCAGACGGAACTCAGTGCAGGAAGCAGTCAGGGTCATCATCACCCAGAACCCATACCTCTACAGAGGACTCCGAATGCAGGTAATAAACTACAGCGCAGTCGCACGATACATACAGGAAGAGGTACAGGGCTTGGCCGGTAACGAGGTGGACCCAAACACCATCGTGACCGCCATCATGAGGTTCAGCAGGGAAGCAAGCGAAGAAGAGGTAAGTCAACCCGAGAGCGCTTTGTCTGGTGCAAGGTTCAACCTCGTCACTGATATCGTGGACGTCACATTCCACACGAGTCCACAGGAGCAGGTCTCCATAATAGAGCAACTGCATGGACTCCAGAAGCGTGGGTCAAACATCAAGATACACCAGTATCAGAGCAGCCTCAAAGTAATTACAACGAGCCACGAGATGCCGGATTTTATGAAGGACCTCTGGCAGTATGAGCCCAATATCAGGGAGGGGTTCGCTGAGCTGAATATTCAGTTGGCACAGGAGACATCTCGCTATGACAGGATCGCCATGCTCACGGATCTCTTATTCAGGCATGGGGTGCATCTTGTGAACGCCTTCTTCAGTCAGGGCGAGATCAGCCTCATCATCAACGAGGAGGACGCCTCAACCGCCTTTGAGGTTCTTCGTAGCCAGAATCGTTAACTTCTTCTCGGGAAAAGAAACCTCAACCCATCATAGATGCTCGTGTAGGGCACATGCCCCTCTTCGGGTAGGTATTTGAGTTCCCATCTCAGATCCTTTGGCGCGTTTTCCTTGAGGTACTCCGTAAAGTCTGGCACTGTATCGGTTACCTGCGGGTAGTCGTCTTTCCCGAAGATCATATAGAGTTTGTTGCTGTACCTGTGTGTCTTGAAGCTCTCTTCTGCCTGCTCGTAGATATATTTCTCGCACCAACCAATCATTGGGCTAGAAGAGATGACTCCATTGAAGACATCTGGTCTCCTCAGCAGAGCATATAGTGTGAAGAGTCCTGCGTTGCTCGCCCCGTAGATGAGGTTGTAATCTGTTGTCCTGTAGGATGTGTTGATCATGGGGCGCAGTTCTTCTGTGATGAATGCTAGGAACTTTTCTGATCCCCCTGACTCCTCTTTCTCAGGCACTGTGACAGGTATCATATCTCGGTCACGTATGGTGTTGTATATGCCTACGATGATGAGATCTGGTACAAGCTGTATCAACCTCATGCACTGGACTGTGAAGAGGTCCTTCTCGTAGTAGGGTGAGAAGTTGGCGTCCAAGATGTACAGTACCGGGTATCTTGAGTTAGAACCATAGTAGCTCTCGGGGAGCATTATGAGGCATTCACGTTTTTCATCGAGTACACTGCTCTGAATCTGTACTAGTTCTCCGAGATCAACTGAAACCATGATTATAATCTATTTTTAGGGTTTAAGCCATTATTCATGCAGGAATCTGTTAATTCCGGGTAATAACCCACCCTATTTTGACTAGGAAACAATAAATAATCTGCTTCAGGTGCTTCCGATGGGTTGTCAGCATCTTCAAGATAAAGAGAGACAACTCTGGTCAACCGAGGGATAGGGATCATTGATCCCGGTTCCCCAAAATCAGTGCTCTTTTTAGTTAGATCCACAGGGAGTTTTGATATGAATCAGAGCTGGGAAAAGAGGCTACCCTTTTACTATGGATGGGTCATCTTTGCTATCACGTTTTTCATCTATATGTTCATGTATGGTCTCCGTTACAGTGTTGGGATATTCTTTGAGCCGATAAGAAACGAGTTCGGGTGGACCAACGCCATGACCGCAAGCGGCGTAACCATATTCTTCTGGGTCTACGCCCTCAGCGCCCCCCTGGTGGGTCAGCTGGCTCGCAGGATAGGAGTAAGAAAAACAGTGCTCATGGGTGGTCTGCTTTTGGGTGGTGGCGGGGTTATCCTCAGTCAGATTACTGCACTCTGGCAACTCTATATCGCTTGGGGCGTAATAGCCGCAGTTGGTAGTGCTGCTCTCTATGTTGTACCAACGATGGTGTTAAGCAAGTTCTTCCACAAGAAACGAGGCAGCACCGTCGGATGGAGCAGCGTAGGGGTCTCGGCTGGTCAAGCGTTGATTATCCCACAGATCGCACGGGTTATCCCTGTCTGGGGTTGGCGCCCGAGCATGCTCTTCCTCGGAGTGATGGTCATCTGCACTACGAGCGTAATCGGGTATCTATTCCTCAGGGAGGACCCGGAGGAACTCGGTTTGTTCCCTGATGGGGCAGATTTGCCTCCTGAGGAGATGGCTGACAACTTGATAAAGTATGACTGGACCCCCAAGGCTGCGGCGAGTAACTGGAGCTTCAGGCTTGTGGCGATTAGCTACTTCTTCTGTCTCGGTGGAGTCATCAGCATCATGACCTTCGTGGTCCCCCATATGATCAACATAGGGATTTCCTCGGTAAATGCTAGCACCGCCTTCGGCATTATAGGAGTCATGAGCGCTGTTGGCAGCATCTTTTTCGGGTTTTTCTCGGATCGGTTTGGTAGGAAATGGACCATCATCGCCACGACTGGTATGCTGGCGATCGCCTTCGGTGTCGCAACTATTATCCCAGCGGATCTTACATACCTTTACGCTTGGGCTGTTCTCTATGGGTTGAGCTACGGTGGTGCGCCTGAGCAGTACGCTGCTATAATCACGGATTACTTTGGTAGAAGCCACAGCACAACCCTATTCGGGTTGATCACCCTCGCGGGTGGAATAGGTGGAGGCTTGTTCCCGTTGATAGGCGGATGGCTGGTAGATCAGACAGGTAACTATTATGCTACCCTGCTCTTCCTCTGCGTGGCTATGAGTCTGGGTACCGTTACCGCTTTCCTGTCAAAAGAGCCAAACGGGGTAGCCTAGCTACTCTAGTTCTCGTAGCATCTTCTCCAGCTTATCCGGGTCTACCCTGTGTTTTTCGGCTACTTCCTTGATCTTGCTGTAGGGTATCTCTGGGGGTTCACTGAAGGGTTTGTTTGGTGTTCCCCTGATGTCCAGTCTGAGCACATCCCACCTTGCATAATGTCCCAACGCGTCTAGGTATGCTTTGGTGTGTCTGCGATCATCCTGATCCAGTTCAGCGTAGAGGATGGTTTCCTTATCGAAGACCGGCTCTGTGATGTAGACACCAGCGGGGTTGATGATGCTTGAGCCCCCTGAAGCGATGTTGAAATCCTTTGTATCATCGGGCATCTGGTCATCGGGGATATACTGACAGGCTGATAATACGAAGGATTGGGTCTCGATGGCGTACTCCTTGGACGCGTACTCGATATCACAGAGATGATAATCGTCCCCAGCCCTGTATCTCCGCTTCTTACCGGGGTGCCAATCCATGACCCAGTAACCGTCCCAGAGGGCGCAGTGGATCTCCTCCCCCAGATAGGCGTTGGCTGCCTTCAGCAACGTCATGTGGTGCTCGTAACAGATGGAGCCGCCAATTGTGCCGATACCTGTGTCGAATACCTTGATGTCCTCGCGTCCCCCGAGCCCCCAGACGGTGCGTTCACCGTGTGTAGGCATCAGCTTCCTGTGCCTCCCAAGCAGTTTCCCATCCTTGTCTATGAAGGCGATGCTGTTGTAGAGTGTGTTACTGCCTTTGATGTCACTCATCTCCGTGCAGCCTATGACGCTTATGATCTCAGCCGACCTCGCCGCATCTCCCAGTACCTCTGTTTCCGGTCCCGGTATCTTTATGGCGTTCTTCATATACTCGACCTGATTCATGCTCCACTTACTGATGGGGTTGGTGCCCCTCCAGTATGGATACCCAGGTATGTGGGTCTCACTGAATGTAATGAGTTCAGCTCCACTGCGTCCCGCCTCCTCGATTGCCTTACAAGTCTTATCTACTGTAGCTTCCTTGTCCATGAAGACAGGGCTGATCTGGGCGACAGCCACCTTAACCTTATCACGCATCTCTTATCCCGTTGAAATGCGTTTTTCCATATTTATCATAT
>CAYUTB010000117.1:0-7168 GCA_964447425.1 uncultured Candidatus Bathyarchaeia archaeon | reverse complement strand
AGTATTATTTTTACATACCCCCACATGCATCAAAAATGGGTTATTAATAGATTCTTTTTATTTGAGACTGCTTCTGAATTTGATATTATCACTAATGAATACTCCAGATCTGGGGGAATTTGATGTCTCCCATTGGGGTCGCGCGTGCACTAGAGTCAACAAGCTCATTATTAACCAATATCACAGATTTTTGTTCAAGTTAGAATAATTTTACTATTATTCAAATATGCCCGTTTCTTACATATCATCTGAGGGGATGGGTAATGTACCTATGATCAATGATTCCCCCCCCCTCAGACTTTTTATTATATATTTATGAGCATATAAATTTAGTCAAGCCTAAATGAATTTATTACTACCATTTATCTTATGTGATATGAGATCGCGTGGGCTTTTACCTTGCCTTCTGTTTAGTTATCTCCCGAAACATTCCTCTTTTTTATCGAATATTTTTTCATCCCCTCTCCTACGTTAGACCATTGTGTGCGCGTATACATAAGATATGAAATACATCTAATGAGAATTCTATAGAGGTCTGGGTGCTCTCCCCTAGGCTCCAATCTGTCATTTAGTTACTCTGACTCGATTACACCTGTTTTACTATTCATATGAGGATAATTGTATGGTGTATGTCAGGTTCTATCGTTTGCCTCTGACATATGCTGTTGACATATTTTCCAGCATCCGCCACGTTTCTCCAGCACACCCGTCCATCGTATGTCTTTTGTGCCCCAAGGCTTTCCATCGAATTCCCCCTCATCATCCACAATAGCAGAGAACCACGCTACTTCTCCTGTTTTTGAGATTACGATCCTCAGATTCCTGATATCATATCCCTTGGCTGTATTTCGTGGATCCATCCATTGGTCAAGAAATTTCTCAAAATTACCCCAACCCATAACCGTATCTTTAGAACCCGGATAAAAGGTGAAAAAGTCATCATCCTTGGCGAAGATTCTCTCAAAGAGAGCTCTATCCTTGGTTAAAGCCCATCCGAAGGAGTCATGGAGTATCCTACTGATTTTTCCCATATCTTTTGTTTTATCCGAGGCAGACATATTCAGTCAACATTAAAACTTTAAGATAATAATATTTTTGCGGAAAAGAACTTGACAGTCGTTAAATTCAATAAAAAGACGCTGAAAATATGATACACCAATTGTTGCTAAAAAGACCGAGTATATTTAGAAAATAAGCGGAGAGAAGTGGTTTACTTGGCTGCTGCTTTTTCTTTTTTCTTTTTTCTTTTCTCTTCGCGCTCTTTCTTGGTTAATGGTTTAGTCTTCGAACTACGCATACCCAATTCAATCGCCTCATAAACTTATCATAGCAGAGACTACATAAAGTTATCAATCCCTATCACTTTGGAGAAACCCTAATTTCATATCTGAACATTTCCCAATAATTAAATCCTTACAGCCATCCGTTAAATTATGCGTCCTCCAATCTGCGAGATATGCGACCACGGATTTAACCCAGACCAAGAAGGCGGGCTTATCGAGTTCAAGAAGACGCCTGAGGGAAGAGCCTTCGATAAACGTGTCATGGAGACGGGGATCGTGGGTCATCCGCCGGATACAGGTTGGTTCTGCGGAGTCCACTACGGTAAAGCATTGGAAATGAAACACCTGACCCTCAATGAGGCGATTAAGCGGATAAGAGAAAGCGAATAAAGCAACTAGACGAATAAAGCCATTATAAGGATATCATCATAAGCCCCATCGAGTTTACGGGCTTTCCTCTTTGTGCCCTCATGAACGAAGCCTCTCTTCTCATAGAGCTTTATCGCGGGAACATTTGAGGCATATACTTCTAATTCGATGCGTTCGATCCCGATGTTCTTCGCTGCTTGGATTGCCTCCTCCATCAGTCTAGTCCCGTATCCTTTTCCACGATAACCACTCAGCACCCCCATCCCGAGCCTGCCGCAGTGGGTGAACCCCTCACCCCTTTGGGGTACGATATCGCACCACCCCACAACCCGGTCTCTATCAATGGCGACAAACTGGGGAATCTTGTTTCGTATGTTTGACTGCACAAACTCCCGAGTGGACTCAGTGGGGGGAGCCTTCAATAAACCGATGTAGCGTCTCTCACTAGCCACTGAGTCGAGGCAGCTGTGAAAGCCCTCACTGTGTTTCTCTGATATCGGTACGATTCTGACTTCTGAAATGCGTTGGCTCATTCAGGGCACCTTACACCCCTTTTGGGGCTTAGAGGTTGTTAAGGTTTGTACCCTATACAGAGAACATATCCCATGTATCTGCTGACTACCCTATCATTCACAAGGATTCCCTTTCCTTTACCAATCAAACCGATGCGTTGACGGATCCGCTTACTCTTCGCCATAAGTACAAGCATCTCCCACAGGGTCTTGATTATCCTCCACCAGCCCCCGAACTCTTTTACCATCTTTAGGGCGTCGCCTCTCCGGGCAACATTGGTGAATTTATTCATCTCTATGTTGATGAAACCAGCGTCGCTGAAATGCATCTTCCACTCAGCGTCGCTCCTGACGTTGAAGGGCAGCTCCGTTAGCTCCCTGAACACCCGCTCACCCTCATCCACCTTTTCCCTTATCTCTGGCGGTATCTCGGCTTCCCTGAACATCTCGTTGATACCCAGCCTACCGCCGCTCACGAGCACCCTGTAGAACTCCTTGTAAGCCTTCGTGGGGTCGAGGAACTGGGAGACGAAGATGGTGTAAACAACGTCAAAGGAGCCATCAGGGAAATCCAGATCATAGGCGTCACCAACCTTGAATGTAACTCGGTCCGATAGATCAAACTCCTCGGCTCGTAGCTGAGCCTGCTTAACCATCTGTTCAGCTATATCAATGCCGGTGATGTGGCAGCCAAACTTGTTAGCCAGATAGCAGGCGTTACCACCTGTGCCGCAGCCAACCTCAAGGACTCTTGTGCCCTCCTCTATGCCCAGTAACTTGGCTAACCGGTCTATAGATCCGACTCCCCCGATGTTGAAGAAGGGCACCTCAAGGTATCCCATGAAATCATAGTACCCCAGTTTCTCTACCTCTTCGATTGAGAGTTTCTTAAGTTTCTGCATGGTTTTCGCCCCAGTATATTGTGTCCAGTAGACTCTTCTATATTGGTTTTTGAATACTTTCACTAAAAGATGCTGAATGCTCTTAACCCTTTTTCACACACTCACCACATAGTTGGTGAATAGCATGGATGTGTTCTGAAATTTTATTACATATTAGAACATATTGTGTATGATTTTCAGTGTCCACGGATAAAAAGAGCCTATTTAGCTTCGCATTACTCGCCATGGTAGCCACCCACGCGTTGATCCACGCAGCAGGCAACATGAATAGCACTATGATAGTGGAGCTGAGGAAAGAATTCGTACTGAGCAACATGGAGATAGGGCTCATCAGCGCCATCCCCGGCCTAGTCACAGTAATACTAACCCTGCCCGTGGGCTGGATGAGCGATAAATATGGGGCGAAACGCCTCGTAGCCCTGAGTGTGTTGATGGCTGCCCTCGGTGCTTTGATAGCGGGGCTTTCCATCAGCCCCGTGATGTACATCGTTGGGCTCGTATTGATGACGTTGACAAGCACCTTCTATCACCCACCCAGCCACAGCTACACGGCGCGTATGGTGGAGACTAAAGACCGCAGCAAAGCCATGGGGTTCCTGAACGCGGGGGGTACATTCGGTGTGGCTCTTGGTCCTCTCAGCATCACCTTGCTGATGGGTTACTTTGCGTTCCAGTGGCGTCAGGTGTTCCTGTTCTGGGTGCCATTCATCGCCCTTGGGCTGATACTGGTGTTCTTCCTCAAGGACATGAAGGGGGCGGGAGAAGAGACCACCTCAGAGGCGGTGGAAGGCGAGGTTCAGAGCCTCATGAACCGGGATTTCCTCATGTATCTATCGGCGTCAGGAATACGCCAATTCGCCCTAGGCATGATAAGTACATTTCTCAGCATCTATCTGGTAGACGTCAGGGGATGGGGCATCGGAGACCTGGGAGTGATGTTCGGATTCAGCAGCCTCCTAGGATTGGCCGCCTCACCCATCGGGGGATACATGGCTAGCAGGCTTGGGGATAAGCTATGGGCGGTGGTGGCGCTGGGGGCTGGGTACGTCTTCTACATATTTGCCTTCTTCACGGAGGGGGTGCTCCCTTTCATGGCGCTATATCTTGTCTATCGTTTCTGTGGTATCTTGGGTATGCCAGCAACGGCTGCCTTGACGGCGAAGTTGACCCCGAAGAAACAGATGGGCATGGGGTTCGCTATCAGTTTCCTCCCCCAGAGCCTCGTGAGCGTCATCGCCCCCGTTGTAGCCGCATATATTGCCGACTATTTTGGGCTCTTCCCGATATTCACGGTGAGTTTTATCATCATGTTCCTCGGTTTGGGTGTGCTATACTTCGGTGTAAGAACCAAGTAACATCAAATATCTTGGACTCTCCCCGGGTTTGGTTATTGTATCTTGATTTTATCATTTAGTTTGAACTCGGGGATCTCGCCCTCTACCATGAATACGATGTTCATGTGGTTGGGCATGTGATTCATCTCGTACCCCACCAAGACCCCGACCTCCACCTCGTTAAGATACAGCCTGTCACCGATGACCGAGTGGCTCCCCTGGCTCGCCTCAAAGAAGGCTATGGCGGTGAACTCCTTCAACTCATCCCCCGAGGACAGCTCAGACTCCGTGAGCATTATCTCATGGATGTCTCCGATCTTCACTGCTCTGCTTCAGTCCTTTGAGAGCCGCAGTCCACCGCCTTTCGCATTTACCTCTGTGACAACCTCTCCCATAATGGCTCTTTTTGCGCCGTAGAAACTAGGTCTCTTTATCATGTTGCTTAGAAAAATCTCATGCGTTCCTTGGGATAAAACTATAGATTGGGGCGTCTGGTTGAAGTTATCTAATCTGTTCAAGTTGTTCTAGAACGGAGTCCCAGTTATACGCTGATTAGAAACAGGGTTAATGCAGCCAAAACCACGGTCAGAGCCGGTAAGACCCTGTGCATCTTCTCGATCAATGTGGTTCTCTGGTTTTCAATGCTCACTAATCCACCGGTGATGATGGAGCCGATAAAACAGAGTCCAGTCAAGGCGCTCAACGCGTACCCAACATAGTCAAGACCCGCACCCATGTAGGTCCGGTAAATTGTTTCGAAGAGGCGATACAATGTTGCTAGTGAGATCAGTTTATGGAAGGTCATGGTGAGCACATTGTATGGTCTCCCGAAACGATTCAACATAAGACCTGAGACAAATATGACCAGAAACAGCGAGCCCATGCTTATCAGCTGTGATGAGGGGAAGCCCATATCATCGAGATCAGGCTATGCAATGTTAAAACATTGCCCAAAAAAAGGAAGCCGCATAGCTAAATATTATACCCGGGGCAGAGGAAGTGTAATGTGACCGACGCCATGCCTCGATATGATGTTGAAGGGTTCACAGACAAGGAACTGGATTACTACAGCCGACTGATAATGCTCTCAGACATGGGTATCGAATCCCAGAGAAAACTCAAAGAATCAACGGTCTGCGTCGTTGGTCTCGGCGGCTTAGGGAGCCCTGTAGCCATGCAGCTTGCCTCCATGGGGGTGGGAAAGCTCCGTATAGTTGATAGTGACGTCGTTGAGACCTCAAATCTTCAACGGCAGCACCTGTACAGCATGGATCAGGTGGGTTTACCCAAGGTGGAGGCAGCCTCCCGGCGCCTCATGGGGCTGAACCCCTTCATAGAGATCGAGCCCATTCCTCTCGCTGTCACGCCAAATAACGCCGGGCAACTGATAGAGGGCTCTGATGTGGTCATCGGGGCGCTTGACCGTATGGCTCCACGGTATGCGTTGAACCGGGCGTGCCTCGAATCTGGGACGCCCCTGATTCATGGGGCAGCTGTCGCCTACAATGGGAACGTCTCAACGATTATTCCCGGGAAAACAGCGTGCCTCGAATGTTTTCAGGGGGGGATCGATGACTCTCAGCTGCCTACCTGCGCAGTTGTAGGTGTTCATCCCTCTTTGGTGAATGTCATCGGGAGCATGATGGCTTCTGAGGCTGTGCGGGTTCTCGCCGATCTTGAGCCTGTTCTCGCTGATAGGCTCATGTTCGTGGATTTTCATGACCTCTCCTTTGATGTTATAAAGCTGATGCGTTCAGAGAGGTGTCCCGTCTGCGGGGAATCGGATAGAGAACCGTATCCGTTAACCTTTGAGCCTATTGTGGAGATATGTGGCAGGGAGGGGCGCCGTGTCTTTGTATTTCAGCCCGAGGAGAGACTTGAAGTTGAGCTGTTTAGGGTACTGGAGAAGGTGGAGGAATTGGGGTATGAGGTGTTCGCGCAGGGGATGCTGGGGTTCAGCTTTGTGGGCTCTGATGGTGTGAAGGGCAGCGTATTGAAGAGCGGGATCACTATCCTTGAGGGATTTAATACACTGGATTCAGCCACTCGGTTCCACGCCAATATTCTGGGCTCTTAACATCGCTGATGCAGCGCTGAAAAAGCCGTTACCCTACCAGTTTTTTACACTATATGTGATGCTATCTGGGCTGTTCTGGGGCTGGTTTTCGGCTTGGAGGCTCTGTATAGGCTGGGATAGGTATACCCCCCCTCCCCCTATGTCGTGTTTAATGGATGGAGGAGGCTATTTTCTCCATAAATGTCTCGACGAATCGGTTTCTTTCTGGTCTCGGCGGGTTATCGTTTCCCATTCTAACCACAACCAGGTCCAGGCTGGGTACAACGTAGCAGTCGTTGATGTTGTGTCCCCGTGAGGCGTAGGTGTCCCGTGGCACGTTCTCCCACTCGTCCTGTATCCAGAATGTGTAGCCGTAGTTGTTGGATTTACCGTCTGCTTGAACATAGCGTCTGGTAGCCTGCTTCATCCACTCCTCGGGTACGAGTTGTTTGTCTCCCCAATGTCCTTTGTTTAGCCAGAGGTAGCCGAGTCGTGCGAGGTCTCGGGCTGTGCATCTGAATGTGCTCCCCACGATGGTGTTGTAACCGATGGGGCTAGTGCTTCTATCTGCGCCGTAGGCGTTGCAGCCCTTGCTTCCTCCTACGCCCCAGCCGGGTTCATCGCTGAAGTTGAGTTCACGTGGGTCATTGTAGACCATATCCCGGTACCCGTTATCCCTGATTCCGCGAGGCATCCCGATCTCGCCGAGAAC